>CALQKL020000118.1 GCA_943331145.2 Chitinophaga pinensis | reverse complement strand
GATGGTCGTTATAAAATAAGTGATGGTAATTTAGTTATGTTTGAAGATGCTTATTCTGATGATGCATCGGATGACGCGTTAAAATATTTAAATGTTGGCGATAATTTCTCCATTTATAGAAATGGAAATTCACTTGCTATTGAAAAAAGAAAGCCTGTTTTAATTAATGATACCTTATTTTATAAAATGTTGGTATCAAAAATTGGCAACTATAATTTTAAAATAAATGTATCTAATTGGGCCAATTCATTAACCAGTGCAAAACTCATTGATAAGTTTACAAATCAAAGTACAAATGTAAATTTATCAGATTCTTTGGTTTATAATTTTGAAGTTAATTCTAATGAAGGGTCAAAAGCTAGTGACAGGTTCTTATTGGTATTTGATAATGCACTATTGGCTCCGTTGCCAGTAAATTTTGTTGATGTTAAGGCAGTAAGAAAAGATGAGAAATCTGTATTGGTTAATTGGGCGGTATCTCAAGAAGTAAACATCAATAAGTACGAAGTGGAAAGAAGCTTAAATGGCGTTGATTTTATAAAAATTGGGTCTGTATTGGCATTGAATAATCCTTCAACACATGGGTATGATTTAATCGATGAGCAACCTAATTGGGGTGTTAATTATTATCGAATCAGGTCTGTAGAAGCAATGGGAACAACTCAATTAAGCAAAACAGTAAAAATAGTTGTCTCAAATGCTAAACAACAATTTATCATATTCCCGAATCCAGTTATCAATAACACCATAACTGTAATTTCAAATCAATCTAACTTTGGAAAATATTTTTATCAACTCACAGATGTTTTAGGTAAAAAAATTGTAGAAGGGGAGTGGTTAAACAGTCAGGGTACTACTAAAAAGATTGCCTTTTTGAAGGGCAATGCAAGTGGCGTTTATTCCCTCAAAATAACCAATGAACTTGGCGAGTCATTTAATTATACCATTTATAAAAAGTAAAATACGGTTTATTTTAAGGCCATCAAGCATCAAATATCAGTATCTGGTATGCAGTATCAAGCATCTAGAATTCATTATCCAATATCTAGATCCGGCATCTAGTTTCCAGTATTCAAAAGCTTATGGTTCAATTTATTAGAATTTTGGGAACGTTTGCATAGATAATTCAATTAAGCGCAATCGCTTCTGATAGTTTTTTGTAGCTTTCATGCCTATTTTATACTTTAAAGTAACACAATTAGATTCTAAATTTTTATTACATGAAGAACTATTACACGCTGGTTAATAAGTTGAAAATTCAACAAGTATTGGCTGCATTTTTTTCAATTTTATTTCTGTCAATTATAGGCATTAAAACCAATGCCCAATTCACTTCTACATGGGTATTGACATCTGATAAAACATCAGCGTTAGCTGGCACACAAGCCGCTTTAGTTACTGCTGGAGACATGGCGCCTGGTATTGGTTTTGAAATTCCAGGGTCTCACAATACAGATGGCTATCGTTGCCAAATCACAACAGGGCCTTGGATTAGCACACCAACAAATGGTTATCATGTTGATTTTCCACTATCACCTATCGGTGGTTATGATTTAACGATTACAGGTTTGACTTTCGCTGCAAAATGTTCTGGCGGAAGCGGTAATCATAAACTTTCATTGGCATATCAGGTAGATGGAGCTGGCGCATGGATCCCTTTTGGCACTGCTCAAACCGCAAATAGTGGCGGAACTACAAATATTAATTTCGGAACTTTAAATACAGTGTTTACTAACAGTCATACATACATGATTCGCATGTATGTTTATGCAGAAGGTACTTCAACTTCTGTAAGTCGTAAGGTTTTCATTAAAAATGTAGTATTCAATGGAACTGCAGCACCAGGAGGTCCACCTCCAACTGTACAAACAACGGCTGCTTCAGCAACGGGGCGTAATTCAGGAACTGCAAGTGGAGATATTACAGGTGGTGGCTTATCTGGTGTAACTGTAAGTGGCTTTGCGTGGGGTACTGCAATCAATCCAACAACTGCTTTGACAACCATTACAACAAATGGCCCAACTACTGGAACTTATACACATCCAATTACAGGATTATTGGCAGGCGCTACCTATCACGTTAGGGCTTATGCTACTAATGCTGTAGGAACTTCTTATGGCGATGACCTAACGTTTACAACTGATCCAGCAGTAATACCAACTTTAACAACAACACCTGCAAATAACATCACCATTTTTACTGCAAATAGTGGTGGAAACATTACAGATGATGGAGGTTCGCTTGTTAGATTTAGTGGTGTATGTTGGGGTACAACTGCAAATCCTACAATTGCAAATAGTGTTACTACAGACGGAACTGCTACAGGTTCATATGTTAGTTCAATAATTAACTTATTGCCTTCTACAACTTACTTTGTTAGAGCATATGCTACAAATGCAGTGGGAACAGGTTATGGCAATGAAATTTCATTTACAACACCACCTCCAACACCAACTTTATTTGCTAACCCAACTGTACTTGATTTTGGAGATGTATTGCAGAACACATATTCTACAGCACAATCGTATAGTTTGACAGGATTTTATTTGAATCCTGCAGCATCAAACATTACAGTAAATGCACCTGCTGGTTTTAGAATATCGTTGAACAATGCAGGTCCTTATTATCCAACAATTCAAATTCCATATACCAATGGAACTTTAGCAGCAACAAACGTGTTTGTGAAGTTTTCTCCTACTCAAGTTCGTTCTTATGACGATAGCGTTGATAATATCTTAACAGGAGCATCAACAGTTTATGTACGCGTTCGTGGGGTTGGCTTACCTAGTGGCTTACAAACTGCACAAGGTTTCAGCAATAAAGGAAAAGAGTTTTGGGTAGGTTATGGCCCAACAGAAAAATTCTATAGTGATAATTCTCAGGATATGAGATTTACATTTAGCAACACAAATAATGTTCCTGCAACAGTTACAATTTCTATGCCGAATATTCCAGCATTTGTGCCGATTGTATACACTGTTCCAGCCAACAGTACAATTACCACCAATGGCAATGAAATACCTGAATCTGGCGCTACTGATGCAAGACTTGTAAATGAAGGTGTTTATACATCAGGAATTAAAATATCATCTGATACACAAATTGTGGTTTACTGCCATGCAATAACCAGTCAAGTTTATGCTGCTTCTGTTTTATTTCCAACACCTACTTTGGGTAAAGAATATACATCGTTGAATTTTACACAACGTAGCAACAATTCAAATGGTAAATCATTTTTGTTTGTAGTAGCAACTGAAGATAATACAACGATAGAAGTAACACTTCCTGCAGGTGTTGAAACAGATACACATGCGGCTGGTTCAACGTTTACGCAGTTATTAAACAAAGGTGAAATCTTGAATCTGTTTGGTAAGTCAACTGGTCGTCCTAATTTATATACAGGAAATGACTTAACAGGAACTGTAGTTAAATCAATAAGCACAACTACAGGCTGTAAGCCTTTTGCAATGTATTCAGGAAGCAGTAAAATTACAATTGATTGTGATAATGGATCAAATGGTAGTGGCGATAATTTATTCCAACAAATGTTTCCTAAACAAGCTTGGGGTACAAAAGTGGTAACGATACCAACCATTCCATTAACAAAAAATCATTATCGTATTTTAGTGGGTAATCCTGCAACGATAGTTAAAAAGAATGGCGTTGTATTAACAGGGTTAATCAACAATCAGTATTACGAATATTTCAATACTGCTGCCACAGTAGATGTAATTGAAGCTGATAAGGCAATTATGGTAGCTCAGTACATGAGCACAAATGGAGAATGTGATAACCCTGATAATATAGGAGATCCTGAAATGGTTTATTTGAGCTCATTACAACAAACCATTGATACTGTTAATTTCGTTTCTTCACCTTTGGGTAACACAAACAGCAGATCTCATTATTTGAACGTAGCAATTCCAACAGCAGCAGCAAGTTCTTTCCAACTAGACGGGGTAAACTATGGAGCTGCGTTTATACCTACTAGTTATGATCCATCAACTTCTTATGCTCAAATAACAGTGAGCGAAGGTTTCCACAACATAACAGCTAGTCAAGGCTTTAACGCTACAGCTTATGGTGTTGCAGGTGATGAGAGTTATGCATATAATGCAGGAACAAATGTGAAAAATTTACTTACAGGATTTTCATTACAAAATTTATATGGAACAGGAACAGCAAGCAATGCTTGTCGCAATAATGAATTCTACGTTTATGCTACACTGTCATATAGACCAGTGAGCATTACCTGGAATTTTAATAATAATGCAGCTTTGACACCTTCAAGTTCTTTCACCGTTACTAACCCTACACCTATTGATAGTTTTAGCGTAAACAACCAATGGATTTATGTATTCCAAAATCCAACACAATATGTTTACAGTCAAGTAGGTTTATTACCAGTAGAAGTTACTGCGGTTAGCCCAATTCCTGACGGATGTAATGGCGAACAGAAATTTAATTATAACGTAAATGTTATTCAAGGTCCAACTGCAAGTTTTTCATATACAAATAACGCAGGTTGTTTAAATCCGCCAATCCAATTCACGGATAATTCAGTTGGAAATGGTTTAAACCTTGATTTGTGGGAATGGACTTTTGGAGATCCTGGAAGTGGAATAAATGACACTTCAATTTTACAAAGTCCTACACATGAATTTTCTACTGGTGGTACATTTACAGTAACACAACATGTAGTTACTTTGGAAGGGTGTTATGATGATTCAACCGTAACCATCAATCTTTCAGCTCAACCTGTTGCTGGATTCACAGCGGCTACAAATACATGTCAAGGACAAAATGTAACCTTTACAAATACTTCAACCATTGCTTCTGGTTCTATAGCTCAATGGGTATGGAATTTTGGAGATGGAACAGCAGTAGTTAATGCAACTAACGGAAATCCACAAACGCATACTTATACAACCATAGGTAATTATACGATAACACTTTCTGTGATATCAACAACAGGATGTTCATCTTCAAGCTTTACACAATCAATAACTGTAAATGCTTTGCCAACAGTAAGTTTCGCTAATCTAAATGGTGTTTGTACAAACAATACTCCATTTGCACTAACAGGAGGTTCACCTGCAACTGCTGCAGGTGTTGGAACTGGTGTGTATACAGGAACTGGTGTTACAAATGGTATTTTTGATCCAGCAGCAGCTGGCCCAGGAACTTTCACCATTACGTATACATATACGACTAATGCGGGTTGTGTAGGAACAGCAACAAGCTCAATTGTTGTAACACAAGCATTGACGTTAGCGGTCCAGCAAGTAAATAATTTGTGTATTGATGATGCTGCGGTTCAACTGGTTCCTAATACAGCAGGTGGTGTGTTTACTGGTACAGGTGTAACTGGAACAAGCTTTAATCCTGCAACTTCTGGGGTTGGAACTTTTGCAATTACCTATTCAATTCCTGGGAATGCATGTTCAATACCTGCAACCATTCAAATAACGGTAAATCCAACACCAACAGTTGATGCTGGATTACCTGTAACCATTTTAAATGGTTCATCAACTACACTAACAGCAACTGCTGATGCGGGTACCTATTTATGGACACCATCAACAGGATTAAATTCAACAAGCATTTTAACACCTGTAGCTAACCCGAGATCAACAACTGAATATACATTAACTGTAACCAATCCATTTGGATGCAAGGCAAGTGATAATGTAATTGTAACCGTTACTGGTCCATGTTTGGATCCATCTCCAGTATTTACACCAAATGGTGATGGACAATACGAAAAATGGATTGTGTATAACGGAACATGTGTAACTAAAGCAGTTGTAGATGTTTACAATAGATGGGGTGGGTTAGTATATCACTCAGATGATTATCGTAACGACTGGAATGGTACAAATAAAAACAATCCTTTGCCAGATGGTACTTATTACTATGTAATCAAAGCTAAATTAAGCGGCAATACACAACAAATCCTTAAAGGAAATGTAACCATAATGCGTTAATCGGAATACAAATTATCAAACAGAATAAAAAAAACAACATGCGTATCAAACTTATTATATCTGCATCATTATGTTTGCTTTTAGCATCTAATACAAATGCACAACAGGTTTTTAAAGTGGCTCAATTCGTCAAGCATAATTATATACATAACCCAGCAGCATCAGGGGCTGAGGATAAATCATCGATTGGTGTTGCGTATAGAAAAATGTGGTCGGGAATGCCAGGTGGACCTCAAACTACTTTCTTGTTTGGAGATCATTATTTTCAATCAAAAAAAACTGGAGTAGGCTTGGTACTATATACAGACAAAACTGGTCCAACCAGCAGAACTGGTGGTCAAATTAATGTTTCGTATAGTTTGGATTTTGATAATGGAAAAAGATTGATGTTTGGTTTGGCTGGAATGTTTATGCAATACAGAATTGATAAATCATCATTTAGCAATTACATTCCTAATGATCCATTGTTGGCAAGCAGCGGAACAGAAATGAAAGGAGATGCAGCAGCTGGTATTTATTATAAATCAAACACTTTAAATATTGGTTTCTCTGCCCAACAATTGATGCAGTCGAAATTGAATTTTATTAAATCAGCTGCGAATACAGAAGGTAAATTATACAGACATTATTTCATGGCTGGTCATTATAATTGGAAAACAGATGATGAAAATGTGGTTGTTCCTAATTTTTCAATTTCTTATGTAAATGGATCACCTATTGATGCAGAAGCAGGCGTAATGATCCAACATAAAAATATGCTTTGGGCTGGTTTAGGCTATCATTATCAACAAAGTTTTACAGCAATTGCAGGGATTAAAATTAAAAAACAATTGTCATTAGGATATGCATTTCAACAATACAGAACGCCATTAAGTGTG
>CALQKL020000117.1 GCA_943331145.2 Chitinophaga pinensis | reverse complement strand
CCTTTTTCTTCAAGCAATTTTGCAGCTTCAACAGCTAGCCAAACCAAATGGCCGCAAGCGAAAATGCTCACATCAGTTCCATTTGCAAGTACTTGTGCTTTGCCTAATACGAAATCAGATTCTTGTGTAAACATTGGCCAAGCGGGACGACCAAAACGTAGATAAACTGGTCCTTCCATATTTGCAATTGCTTTTGTAGCTGCTTTTGTTTGTGCATAATCACAAGGAACTACAACTGTCATATCGGGCAACATTTTCATCATGCCAATATCTTCAAGAATTTGATGCGTAGCGCCATCTTCTCCAAGTGTTAAGCCAGCATGTGAAGCACATATTTTTACATTTTTTCCGCTATAAGCAATACTCTGACGAATTTGATCATAAACCCTTCCCGTAGAAAAGTTAGCAAATGTAGTAGTGAAAGGAATTTTTCCGCCAATGGTTAATCCAGCAGCAATACCCATCATATTAGCTTCTGCTATACCACATTGAATAAAACGCTCTGGAAATTCTTTAATAAATCCGTTAAGTTTAAGTGAACCCGCCAAATCAGCTGTTAAAGCAATAATGTTTGGATTTTCTCTCGCTGCTTCTAGAATTCCGTCTCCAAATCCACTTCTTGTATCTTTTGTTCCTGTTGATTGTATTTTTGATAACATACTTTACCTTTTGGGTTTATTAATTATTTTGGTTTATATTTTTCAGTTTTAATTCCCATTGCCAAGCCGTTCGCATCATGTCTTCAAGGTTAAATTGCGGCACCCATCCCAAAAGTTGTTTTGCTTTTTCGTTGTTTGCAAAAATGCCTACGATATCACCAGCTCTTCTTGCTGAGATTTGATAATTGAGTTTGGTTTCGGTTACTTTTTCAAAAGTATTGATTACTTCTAAAACGGTATATCCATTACCGGTCCCTAAATTGAATATTTCGCAATTTCTGGTATTTTTCTGAGCAATTAAATAATTTAGTGCTAGGGTGTGGGCATGTGCGATATCAGAAACGTGGATGTAATCTCTAACACAACTCCCATCTTTCGTAGGGTAATCATTTCCAAAAACCTGCATTTGAGGCAGTTTGCCAATGGCTGTTTGGGTTATAGCCGGAACAAGATTCGCGGGTTTTCCAATCGGCAACTCTCCAATTTCAATGGAAGGATGTGCGCCAACCGGGTTAAAATATCTTAATAAAATAGATTGAATTTTGTTGCTGTTGACTGTTTGCTGTACAATTTGTTCGCCCATTTGTTTGGTATAACCGTAAGGCGATTCAGCAAGTTTAGTTTGAGTTTCTTCGGTAACCGGACTTTCATCAGGATTACCATAAACGGTGCAAGAAGAAGAAAATACAAAATTGGGTATCGAAAATTCTTCGCAGCAACGCAAAATATTTATCAAAGAATTGATGTTGTTATCGAAATATCGCAATGGATGTTCTACTGATTCTCCAACCGATTTGAATGCAGCAAAATGTATGATTCCAACGATATCTGGATTTTCTTGAAAAACGGCATGTGTATCGTCAAACACACATAAATCAACAAGGTAATTTTTGATTTTTTTTCCAGTAATACGCTCAACCCCATCTAAAATACTGGTGTTACTTCTACTGTTGTTATCTGCAGAAATTACGTCAAATCCATGTTGAATTAAATCAACCATAGTATGCGAACCAATATATCCACAACCGCCTGTAACTAGAATTTTATTCATAATACTTTTTGCAAAAAAACTTCCTTCTAAATTATGCACAAAGAAAACGAAAAACTATGAAGTGAGCCTATTATTATTTATGCACCTGGGAAAAACAAATGAATTATTCCATAAATGATGGCAGCAACTAATGCACTAATGGGAATGGTTAATATCCAAGCCCACAATAAATTAATGGTTACGCCCCAACGAACTGCGGAAAGGCGTTTTGTAGCACCTACACCAATAATTGAACCTGTGATGGTATGCGTTGTGCTCACTGGAATGCCCATTTGTTCGGTCATGAATAAAGTTAGTGCACCTGATGTTTCGGCAGCAACGCCTTCAAGAGGTGTTACTTTAGTGATTTTAGACCCCATTGTTTTGATGATTTTCCAACCGCCGCTAATGGTGCCTAATCCAATTGCTGTATAACAAGCTAAAGGAACCCATGTTAATTCTTTTAAAACAGTACCAACATCGCCATATTTTTGACTGTTATAAGCTACATAAGCGGCTCCAATAATTCCCATCACTTTTTGTGCATCATTTCCACCATGGCCAATACTGAAAGCTGCAGAAGAAAGCAACTGTAGTTTTTTGAACATATTAGCAGTTCTATAAGCAGTCGGGGTGCTGATTTTTTCTGAATAAAAATAAACCAAAATGAAAATTGCAATCATTCCAAAAATGATATTTACAATTAAGGAGTTGTCTGATTTTTTTACTGCAGAAATGAATTTTTTATTATCAATCGATTGATCCACATTCAATTTGATGGTGGCGGTTAATTTTTCGGCACCCAAAGATTTGTATTCTTTCAGATAAGGTTGGATTTTATCTATTTTTTGTTGAGTTTGTTCAAGTTCTACTTTCTTTTCAGGATTGAATGCAGCTTCCTTTTTTAATGCTTCTATTTTATAATACTTGGTAATATTTTCTTTTAATTTGTTTTGTTCAAATTGAGCAAACAAAAACCAAGTAATGATAGAAACAACTATAATTATACCAATTTTAAGCCAGAAATTTTGAATAATGGTAACGATGGTCATAAAAATCGAAATAGCCATACCAATTAATGGAGCTAGAAAAATAAATAGAATAATTTCTGAAATCTTTTTTATTTCAATAATGGTTGCAATTGGAGAAAATCCATTTTTTAAAATGGCGTGTGTAATAGCAGCTCCGGCAAATCCACCAATTAAAGTGTGAGATGAAGATGAAGGAATTCCGAACCACCAAGTAAGTAAGTTCCAAAAAATAGCTGCGATTAACCCCGATAAAATTACAGGAAGTGTAATGTATTCTGCGTGAACCGTTTTACCAATAGTGTTGGCAACTGCATGGTCTTGAAAAAGAAAAAATGCAACGAAGTTAAAAGTTGCAGCCCAAATTACTGCTTGTGTAGGTGTAAGTACTTTAGTGGATACAATAGTGGCAATTGAATTTGCAGCATCATGGAATCCATTTATGTAATCAAAAACTAAGGCAAGTACTACAATTACTATCAATAAAATCATAAGTCATTTTTATATCAATACTAAAATAATGGTTTAATTTATTTTAGTATTATGCATATTTAATAATAATAGATTCTATGACATTGGCTACGTCTTCGCACTTATCTGTTACAATTTCCATTACTTGATAGATCTCTCTTTTTTTAATCACTTCTTTAGCATCTGGCTCTGTGGCAAAAAGGTTTTCAATACTCATGTCAAATACATGATCGGCTTGGTTTTCAATGTTGTTTATTGCCACCAATGAGTCTGTAATCTTACGCATGTTTTTCATGTCTCTTATTTCAACTACGGCATTATGCACATGATTGCATCCCAGCGTAATTAAATCGGCCATTTTTCGTATGCCTTCATCATTTGGATTTACATGATAGAAATTAATCTTTTTTGCAGAAGCATAAATGTAATCTGCAATATCATCTAAGGCAGTTGCTAAATAATGTATATCTTCCCTATCGAATGGCGTAATGAAATTTTTACCCAATTCTGTAAAGATTTGGTGGGTATACTCATCATTCATATGCTCCATATCTTCCACCTCTTTAATTAAAGCCTGACGTTTTTCGTAGTCATCTTCATTTACAACCGCTACTAATTTTGCACCCATTTTTACTAGAACAGAAGAAACATTTTCAAAAAGCTGGTAAAATATCTTGTCTTTTGGAAGAAAAATTTTAAAGATTGTATTGAACGCCATATTATATTATTTATCAGACAAATGTAATTTTTTGAGTTGAGTTAATGGTCAGATTTGAAAAAGTTAATCATAAGTTAACGCAGTAATGCAAAAAATGAAGCTTTTATGCATTATGTAACAAAATTTTTCACTTTGAAATTATTTAAATGTTTGGTAATTGGAGTTCTTCTGCAGACTTAATTTCTTTTTGTTTGTTTTCAATCATCAATAAGTTCTTTTCAGAATAACGATTAAATAATCTAAATAGAACAAACAAGAATCCACCGGCTAAAAAAATACTCCACCATTCTGTTTTCAATTCTACAGCATTTATATCTATTTTTTTATTTTGTAATGAAAAAATAAACATCATAACGATAATTATTCCATTATTGATAAAATGCGCAATAATGTTTACCCAAATGTTTTTTGATTTGTAATAAAGAAGTCCAAGTGCAAATCCAAGTATAGCCCTGCTTAAAAATAGAAATATTGATCCATGCACCAAGCTAAAAAGTAAAGATGAAACGGCAATCGCTAAGATTGGCTTCTTCCACCAATTCACCAATAGATTTTGTAAAGCAGCCCTAAAAAATACTTCTTCAAATAATGCAGGCAAAAATGCCATGATAAACAAAGCCAAAAATAAATCTGAAGTACCGTTCATTTTACTAAATATCATTACATTCTCGTTGTATGTTTTTTCTAAACTGAGCGCCCATAAATTTAATTGATGAAAATGGCCAACCAACCATTTGGAAAATTCTGCTAATGGTTCGGCCATTAAATTGGCTGAAAACATAACGAGAAAGCCAATCATTATCTGAAATCCATTTATATATTTATTAAAGCCCAGCCAAAAAATATTTTTCCCATTACATATCCAAGAATAAATAAAAGCAGGAACAAAAAACATAAGGAAGGTGCTAAAAAATTGCATCCATCTCATGAAATTTATGTTCTCCGTTTTTTTAATGGCTTCCATTATTGCTTTTTCAATTCCATCAAATCCAGTATTGTTGGGAATCATTTGCATGCCAATTACAATTTGAACAATTGTAGCAAGAATAAGACCAACACCAATTAGAAGTAATAAAATCCCTAATTGTCCCATTCCGGTAAAACCTTTATTGCTTTTATATTGCATAACCATTTATTTAGCTGTAATTTCGCGTGCAATATACAAATTATCTATGCCCAAAATTGGCAATATACAATTACCAGAATTTCCGCTTTTACTTGCACCTATGGAAGATGTGAGTGATCCGCCTTTTCGTGCTGTTTGTAAAGACAATGGGGCAGATTTGATTTACAGTGAATTTATCAGCAGCGAGGGTTTGATACGCGATGCTATCAAGAGCTTGAAAAAATTGGATTTTAGTGAAGAAGAACGTCCTTTTGGTATTCAAATATTTGGCGGAGATGAAGAAGCAATGGCGATGAGCGCAAGAATTTGCGAAACGGTAAACCCCGATTTGGTAGACATTAATTTTGGTTGCCCGGTTAAAAAAGTAGTGAGTAAAGGAGCGGGTGCAGGTGTATTAAAAGACATCGATTTAATGGTTCGATTAACAGAGGCGGTTGTAAAAAGCACTTCATTGCCAGTAACGGTAAAAACAAGATTGGGTTGGGATGAACAATCAAAAAATATTGAAGAAGTAGCGGAAAGAATGCAGGATGTAGGGGTAAAAGCGCTTTCGATACATGGAAGAACAAGGGCTCAATTATATAAAGGAGAAGCGGATTGGACATTAATAGCTAAAGTGAAAAATAACCCCAGAATACATATCCCCATTTTTGGGAATGGAGATATTGATAGTCCACAAAAAGCATTATTGTACAAAAATCGATATGGAGTGGATGGAATAATGATAGGTCGCGCTGCAATTGGATACCCATGGATTTTCCGCGAAATAAAATCATATTTAAAAGATCAAACTATACTTCCTCCGCCAACATTAGCCGAAAGGATTGAAGTATGTAAAAAGCATTTGCATAAATCAATTGATTGGAAAGGACCGATAGTTGGCATAAATGAAATGCGCAGACATTATACCAATTATCTAAAAGGACTTCCAGGGATTAAAGAATTTAGATATCGATTGGTAACCTTAAATTCACCTCAAGAAATCAACGAGGTGCTTGATGAAATAACCGCACATTATTCAGATTATCAATTTCCGCATATCCCGATTGAGATCATTGATTACCATCAGAAGTGTCCGTTGTAAATAAATCAACCCCTACGACTGCATCAAATTATGTTCAAGTGCATAAAGCGTAAGCGCGGTATTGGTCTTCATGTTCATCTTCGTTAGAATCCTTGAACGGTATGTACTTACAGTTGTTAAGCTCAAAAGCATAGAATCTGCAATTTCGGAAATGGTTTTTCCCGACGCCAGCATTTGAAGCACCGTAAACTCCCTATCAGAAAGGATATGATGAAGCGGCTTACTATGATTTTTATCTACCTGAGAAGCAAGTTTTTCTGCAACATTTGGGGTGATGTATTTTTTTCCATTGAGTACCCTTTTAACTGCATCAACCAATTCTTCAGGAGCTAAATCTTTACTTAAATATCCTGATGCCCCAGCCTTTAAAACCCTTATGGCATAATGGTCTTCGGAGTGTATGCTTAAAATCAAAACAGGTAGCTTGGGTCGTAATAATTTAATTTGTGGCAATGCATCTAATCCACTTCTTCCTGGCATTGATAAATCACTAATGACCAAATCCCAATCTTTTTGAATGATTTGTTCAATCATGGATTCCGCATCTTTTGCTTCGCTGATATTACAATCAGGAAAACCTTCTTGTAATATTTGTTGAATGCCTTTTCTAACAACGGTGTGATCGTCAGCAATTAATATGTCAAGCATCTTGTAAACTATTTTTAGGTATTTGTAAACTTAAAACTGTTCCTTTATTAGGAGCACTCTTTATGGTTAATATTCCACCAATCATAATCGCTCTTTCTTTCATGCCCAATAAACCTAAACTTCTTTT
>CALQKL020000116.1 GCA_943331145.2 Chitinophaga pinensis | reverse complement strand
TCAATGGCTTGTTGCTCTACCGCTGGATTCCACCAAGGATCTACAATATATACGTAATCAGCAGCGGTAAGATTTAAACCCACACCACCCGCTTTTAATGAAATTAAAAACACCCTACACTCATCATTATTTTGGAAATTTTGAATCGCTTTTTCACGATCTGTTGCCGAAGTACTTCCATCAAAATACTCAAATGGAATATTTTGCTCGGTTAGTTTTTCTCTAATCAATCCAAGCATGCCCAAAAACTGAGAGAAAATCAATGCTTTATGTTCACCGATATTTTCGGTTATTTCTCTGGTTAATTCATCCAATTTAATGGAGTGGTTCGGGTATTTATCTTCCTCATTTAAAATAGCCGGACTATCACAAATCTGACGCAATTTCATCAAACCTTGTAAAATGGTTAATTGCGATTTGTCAATTCCTTGTTGATCGATGGTTCCCAAGATTTTTTCACGATATGTATTTTTATACATGTCGTAGATTGTTCTTTGTTCAGGTTCCATTTCGCAAAACAAAATCGTTTCTGTTTTTTCTGGAAGATCTTTGGCTACCTGTTCTTTTGTTCTGCGCAAAATAAAAGGGTACAATAATTTTCTAAGATGTTCTTTATGCTCGGGTTCATTAAACTTATCTATAGGTGTGGCAAATTCATTTCTAAAAAATTCCATATTCCCCAATAAACCTGGATTAAGAAAATTCATTTGAGCAAAAATATCAAACGTATTATTTTGAAGTGGGGTACCGCTCATGCATAAACGATTTTTCGCAACCAATAAACTTGCAGCCTTCGTTACTTTTGAAGATGGATTTTTTATGGCCTGACTTTCATCCAAAACCACATAATCAAAAAGCACTTTCAAAAATATTTGGATATCGCTCCGCAACGTTCCATAAGTCGTAATAATGATGTTGCTTTTTGTTAAGGCTTCATGATCCCTTACCCGAGTATTTCCATGATGAACAGTAAAGGTAATACCAGGGGTAAACTTTCTTACTTCATTTTGCCAATTGTAAATCAGCGTTGTTGGACAAACCACGATGGCTTTAAGTTCGCCATTGGTTTTTTTATATTGTTCTAGCATTGTGAGTGCTTGAACCGTTTTACCCAAACCCATATCATCTGCAAGAATTCCGCCCCAGCCCACGTCATTTAAATAACTCAGCCATTGATAGCCGGCAATTTGATACGGGCGCAATACCGCTTGTAATGTATCAGGCACCAAAATTTCTGGTATGTTTTTAAACTCCCTTAATCTTTCAAATTTTTCATCTAAGGCAAAACTAATTTCTGTATCATCTCTATTTTCATAGAGTTCATCTATCACACTCATGTGATATCTCGACAACCTCAACTTATCACTTTTGCCTTCGCCAACTTTAAATAAAAGCGAATAACGCTTAAGCCACTCATCAGGTAAAATACCCAAAGAGCCATCGCCAAGTTGAACGAAAGATTGTTTACTAGCAATGGCGCGTTTAATATCGGGAATGCCTACACGCTGATCGCCAAATTCAATTTCAATTTTGGCATCAAACCAATCAAGCCCACTACTTACATGTATATGCGTATTTGGGCGTGCTGTATTAAATCTAAAATTACGTAGCGCTTCGAAACCAAAAACCGGGATTTTCATTTCTTTCATCGAATCAATGAATAAGAAAAACCAATTGTTGCGCAACACCTCCGTACCCTTTAAAACCAAACTTTGATTGTGTTCTTGTTTTACAAACATAGAATGCAACGACTCTAACTTATTTATAAAGTTTTCTTCGATGGCTTTATTTCGATGAATGATTAATAACTTATCTGAATCAGGCATGGTAATCGTTTGCTGATCTGATTGCTTTGATTCTATACCGTTATAAGTGAATACTGGCATAAATACCATGTAATCCGACTTTTCCTGAAGTTGCAATTGTATTTCAGGAACTACATTTTTAATTTCTTTGATTAATGATTTGTCAAATTCTACATGATACGATTTTGTAAGCGGCAGAATAACCGACTGCATTTTTTCGGCCCATTCTGATTTTTTGAGTTTAAGGTTTCCTTGTTGTAAAAACTTTTCGGCTTGTAGTATATCTTCTGTTTTTTGCCAAGTATATAATACGTCATCGTGTAAAAAAACCAGATTACTCTTGCATTGATTTTTACTGAATGGAATTTGTTGGTTACCAATTTTTACCATGCAAATCATTTCCAAATCATCTTGCTTAACCGTTACTTTAAAAATCGGTGAAACGAATTGATTGCTTAACTCAATTTCTTTTAAATTGGCTGTAATGAATTTTTTGGTGGGAGGCAATAGGTAGACAAGCTGATTGTTTGCTTGCTCTTCAAATATCTTTTTTAATTTAGGATGGAAGTATTCGGCAATCAATGATTTCGTTTCTTCTGGTAATTCATCCCCATCTTGCTGAATAATGTTATCCCAAAATCCACTAAATGGAGAGTTCCTATTTAAGAATTTATTTACTTCTGTATTTTGTAATTTCCTAACCTGCTGAAACAACATTTTATCATCTTCATTGTATGATTCTGTTTCTACAAATTTGGTAAGGTCTAAGGTTTCAATTTTGCTCAAGAATTTTTTTCTATCCTCATCGGTTTCTCCTTGCACAGCATCAACCAAAAATCCAGGAAATAATTTTGTATTGAAATTAAAAACAATCCCCAATGCTTTTTGATTCTTATCTTCAACAACACTTGTATTAATTTCTTTTTGAGGAACTACAAATGCTGCTGCAACTTTTGGTGTATTGTCTATTACTTGAGCCACACGCTTTATGGAAGGATCCAACAACTTTAAAAATGGCTTTCCTTCTTTGTATGTAAATTCAAATTTGTCTGTTAAATCATCATTTAAACTATACCCATAAATTTGAAGAAGTTTGTTTTTTTCTTTATCCCAGTTTCGAATGGTGTCGAAATAGTTTGGACCGTAAGCGTTGAGTAATTGTAAAAAAAGCAAGGTTTTGTGCTCGCAAAGGGGATGGGCTGTTTCGGCACAAGTGCAAGAAGTGTCAAAATTTCTTTCTTCATTTTTTTGAATCACCAGCGGATAGGTAATGCCGTTATATCTCAATTCTGCTTCAACACGTTCATCTCCAGATTTAAGAATGGTTGCTTTAGTAGTTCGCAACATTAAATCTGCTTCTTCATAAATGATAGATGAACAAAGCATTTTTATCATCTTCAAATCAATATGCTTCATTTTTGCAATCGTGTGATATTGGTTGTATTGTATCAACGAATTGCCCAACATATTTTTATCAGCCATATCCTGTAACCTAAACAGGGCGGCTGTTTCATGGCGGCAGATGTCGCCCATATTATAAGGACAAGAACAACGCAAAGACATCAATTTAGGGTCGATATATTTTTGAATATACACTTTATAAAAAGTAGCATAACTATCATCTTTAACCCTAAATGCAATGGCACTCATGAGTTCATCATGTTCAATCAATTCTACAAAACCAGACTGATGAATTTTCTTTCCCCTTCTGATTACTTCATCTGTTCCGTTGTTGTAAATATGCTTTATAATATGTGGTAGTGCCAAAATAAATTTCCTTTAATGGTTTAGTTATTGCAATTTTTTCGATTCAGAAAAGTGCAATTAGCAAAAGTAAAGGAAAATGTTAGAAGTAAAGATTAGAACATGGCAGATTGTGGAGAAGTAAACAATTTTTTAATAATAAATTGTTTTGTAAAGGTTTGTGTAATTAACGACAAACCAATTTTCCTTCTTTAAAAACAGGCAACACATTTGCGGTGTTGGGTGTTAAACAATGTCTAAGGTCTTTTTCCAAACCAAAGCCAGATAAGCGTAAGTAATGCGATGCTTGTTGAACTTTCATGAATTCATATAAATCTGGTTTAGCAGATAAATACAAACCTTCGGCCATTTTAGAAGCGTCACAATTGATGTTGAAGTGTTGTTTAATTTGATGTACAACCGCACCTGCAAACATGGTGTCTTCGATATTAACTTTATCTTTCCAGGCAGAACAAGCGAGAAGAACTGGCTTATTCATTTTTATAAGATAATCGCAAATGGCATCAAGATTGGCAAAAGAGCCAGTAACAATTTCGGCAGCGCCGTTATTATTGGCCATGTGAAGCAATTTGGTGCCATTTGTAGTGGTTAAAACCAAGGTTTTATTTTCGACAAATGAGCGTGGATATTCAAAAGGAGAGTTTCCATATTGTAAACCTTCGGCAACTTTTCCATCGCGTTCGCCAGCCGTAATGGCATTCATGGCTTTACCAATTTGAATACAATCACTCACGTTATTAACCGGAATAACTTCTTTTGCACCATTGTATAAAGCTGCTGCAATAGTAGATGTAGCCCTCAACACATCGATGATTACTACGATACTGGAATTGATATCGTATAAGTTTAAAAGTGCTGGAGAAAGGGAGGTGTATAATTCTGGTTTTTTATCTAAACTCATTTTTAAAACATTTATTCGAAAGGAATTTTTACAACAACAGCTTTTGCTGGATTATTGCGAACGCGGATAAAAATATTGGTTCCAATTTTGGCGTGTTCAATATTTACATATCCCATTCCGATGGCTTTATTTAATGAAGGCGATTGCGTTCCTGAAGTTACTTTCCCTATTATGGTACCAGCTTCATCAATGATTTCGTAATCGTGACGTGCGATTGCACGCTCAACCATTTCAAAACCAACCAATTTTTTTGTAACCCCTTGAAGTTTTTGATTTTCAAAAGTTTTGCAATTTGTAAAGTCTTTGGTGAACTTGGTAATCCAACCCAAACCAGCTTCAATAGGAGAAGTGGTGTCATCAATATCATTGCCGTATAAACAAAAACCCATTTCCAAACGCAGGGTATCTCTTGCGCCTAAGCCGATAGGTTTAATGCCAGATGAAGCACCAGCTTCAAAAATAGCATTCCAAATAGTTTCAGCATCATTGTCTTTATCTTCAAAATAAATTTCTACACCGCCAGCGCCTGTATAACCTGTTGCACTGATCAACACGTTTTCAATTCCCGCAAATGTCCCTTTTACAAAAGTGTAGTATTGCAAGTTCAACAAATCTAAATCCGTTAAGGTTTGTAATATTTTAGTCGCATTTGGACCTTGAATGGCCAATAGTGCTGTTTTTGCTGAGATGTTATGCATCTCTACATTTTCGGTGTTGTGTGCAACAATCCAGTTCCAATCTTTATCAATATTACCTGCATTTACTACAAGCATGTATGATTGATTTTGTTCCAAACAATACACCAATAAATCATCTACAATTCCACCATCATTGTTTGGCATGCAACTGTATTGCGCTTTTCCGTTTGTTAATTTAGCAGCATCATTTGTGGTAATGCGTTGAATCAAATCCAATGCGCCTGAGCCTTTCAAAACAAACTCTCCCATATGACTCACATCAAAAACACCTGCATTTTTTCTAACGGCAGCATGTTCGTCGTTTATGCCAGTATAAGAAATGGGCATATTGAATCCTGCGAATTCTGCCATCTTTGCACCAAGTGCGATATGTTTATTTGTAAATGGGGTTTGTTTCATTTTTGATGATTTGTGGGCAAATGTAAATAAAAAAGACGTTAAAAGGTTTGAGAGGTTTGTGATGTTTGAGATGTTTTAGAGGTTGGATGTATTTTACGAAAAATCAGTTACTTATTCTTTGTTTGTGGTTTGTTGTTTATTGTTTGTTGTTGGAACAGACTTCAACCATTAAACCATTAAATTTCAAACCAGCAAAGCGATTTAAACCTTATATCATCCAGAATCAAGTATCGTATTTTATTTAGGTCTGCCGATGTTGGTGTTTTCACCAATCATCAAAGTTTGGATGCATTTTTCATTGGCGCCGGTTTCTTAACCGGTGCCTGTGAATGTTTTTTGTACTTTAAAAGCTGCATGTATTTGTAGGTTTCGGTTTTTAACCGATTGTATTTGTAATGATTTTTTTCAACTCACGATTGAAATTTTGGCAATTAGAAATGATATTACGATTTACATTATCCTTTCCCAAGGTTGAAATTTTTATTGACGCTGGTTTATAAAAGACACCATAGGAATTTTACCCTCCCACGGTTGAAACCGTGGGCTATCAAAAAATTCAAAAACATAGGCAATTTAAAATGAAATTTATTACACGGAATTAAAATAATGGTATCGGTTAAAAACCGATGGGAAAAAATAGTAGATGAATCTAAATTTTGGAAATCATTTACAGTCACCGGTTAATAAACCGGCGACAATAATCGAAACAGGCGTTAATAATGGAAAAGTATGCCAACCTATTGAATGTTTTTACGGGTTGAAAATTTTCAACCCCTCCATACACCCTAACCTTTTGAACCCATTGAACGCATTAAACCTTTTGAACTTTTTTCCTACTCCCAATCATAAGAAGCCTTTCCATCCAAAGTATACAAACCATCTACCCGCATGATGTAATCCCTATATTCAACATTGCTTTCATCCCAAAATTGTAATTTCATTTCTGAATTTCTTTTGACAACAATTTGTTTGCTATAAGGTAATTGTATCTGTTTTCCGATGGGCACATAAATGGTAACTACAACATTCTGATTTCTGAATTTTTCATGCTTGTTTATTCCTACAGATTTATCAAAAAATAAAAAAGAATCTTTTTGAAAAATATTGTAACGCATGATTTTGGCTGAAGTATCTGCAGCAAAACGAGTGGAACCATTCACCATTTTTTTTATGCTAACCTGAAAGCTGTCGTTGGTAGATTGCTTTATTTTCAATCCAACATTATCAATATAAATCGTGTCTTCATAGGCGTTTATCAGGTCTACAAAGTTTATATCCTCTTTATGGTTGTTGTATCTGATTTTATAGAAATTTACCAATAGTTTGTTTACATGTC
>CALQKL020000115.1 GCA_943331145.2 Chitinophaga pinensis | reverse complement strand
TGGTAATATTTACAAGCAATTGTTTATTCAAGATTCAACTGGTGCCATGCAAATTTTAGTAGATGCATATAGTTTATATGCAAGCTATCCTGTTGGAAGAAGAATATTTGTAAAATGTAAAGGGTTAACATTAACTGACTCTTACAGCAATATGGTATTGGGGTATAAAGCTATTATAGATGGTTTGCCTTCAATTGAAGGAATTCCAGGCGCAATGGTATCTAATCATTTAATTGGTGGAACACTGAATAATCCAGTAGAACCAATTACGGTAACTGTAGCTGATTTAGGTACAACAATGAACAACAAGTATATCAATGCTTTAGTAAAATTAGAAGGATACGAATTTTCTAGTGCAGATACTGCAAAAACTTATGGAGATACCTCTTCATATAAAAGCACGGTTAACAGAAACATCAATAAAGGTTGTGGAAGTAATGTAAACATAGTTGTTCGTAATAGTGGATACGCAAGTTTTGCTGGCGTGAAAATTCCAAAAGGAAACGGAAGTATCGCTGCTATTTATACCATTTATCGTTCATCGCCAACGAGCAACACCACAACAAAGCAAATGTTGCTTCGTAGTGAAAATGATGTTCGTTTTGACAGTGTAAGATGTGGTGGAAATCCAAATCCTAATCCAAACCCAAGTGGAAGAATTACAATTGCTGCTTTACGTGCATTGTATACAGGAACAAACATCAAATTAACTACTTCTGCATCAATTGCTGGAGTTGTAACTTCAGATGCGGCAAGTAAAAATATTTCTACAGGTTCATTGATTTTGCAAGATGGAAGTGGTGCTGCAATCACTATTTACATCGGTGGAACATTAACATACAATATTGGAGATTCATTGGCATTTGATGTTACCAATGATTCATTATTAAATTACAGAGGATCATTAGAATTGAAAAAAGCTTTTGGTTCAACAGCTCCAGCGGCTCTAGCAACTGGAAGAGTTATTACTCCATTGGTAAAAACAATTGCTGAAATAAATGCTTCAATTGGTTTGCCACTACAATCGCCACAAAACTTTGAGTTGTCGTTGGTAAGAGTAGTTAGTGCTACAGCTACAGGAAATGCAACGTTCTCCGGTAATAACACATTAACTGATGCATCAGGAAATATAATTTTATATAGTGCAACTGCTGCAACTTATGCTGCACAAGCGTTACCTACAGGTGCAAGAACTTGGACAGGTCATGCAAAAAATTATAACGGAACAACCAAAGAATTTTTAATTAGAAATCCAGGAGATGTACAATAGTAACATCAGTTAAATAAAATATCATTGAGGCTACATTCATTGTGGCCTTATTGATTTAAAAGAAATAATTGCAAGCATTTAAAAGTAAAAAATGAAAAAAATAAACAAAATGAGTTTGGTAAAAATTAAAAGAAACAGCTTAATCGCTGCATTTATTTTTTGCTTTACTTCATTGAATATCCAAAAGCTTGATGCACAAATTTTAATGAGTGCAACGGGTTCTAATACAGAAACTTTTGACGCGTTAATCAGTACAGGTACTGCTACTTGGAGCGACAATAGTACCATACCAAATTGGTTTTCACAAAGAACAACACCAGGAGTGGGTATTAACGCAAGTACTGGATCTAGCAACGCAGGAGGACTTTATAGTTTTGGATCTACTGCAGCTACTGAAAGAGCGCTTGGAACTGTAGGGTCAGGCAATGCTACTAATGGTGGAGGTTTTGCTCATGGTGTACAATTAAAAAACACATCGGGTTCAAATATTTCTGATATCAAAGTAAGTTATACATTGGAACAATGGAGAAATGGAGGTACTACAAATGTGCAGCCATTAAATGTGTATTATAAAATTAGCTCATCTGCCATTGCAGCTTTAAATCCACCGGATACTTTTACCGTTCCACCGGTAGATATTAATGCAATTAATGGTTGGACTCAAATACCATCGCTTTCTTTAGGCACGCCAATTAATATAGCAGGAGCAGGTTTATTGGATGGCAATTTATCAGCCAATAAAGTTTCAGTTGCCAACATTTCAATACCAGGATTAAATTTAGCCAACAATGAATTTATCATGATTAAGTGGGATGATTCAAACCACATATCCAGTGATCACGGAATAGGCATAGATGATGTAACCATTGCATGGACCGTTTCGGCGGTTAGCCCAACACTTTCTGCAAGTACGCTTACTTCATTTGGTAATGTTTGTACTGGATCAAATGGTGGTCCGAATTCATTTACCATCACAGGTTCTGGATTATCTTCAACTCCAATAAGTGTTGGTCCATTAACAAGTTATTCATTTTCAACATCTGCAGCAGGTCCTTTTTTAAGTACATTAAGTATTCCACAACCTGGAGGCGCATTTTCAAGTACTATTTATGTACAATTTTCTCCAACATTAGCGCTTCCGTACAATGGAGATATTACGGTTACTGGTGGAGGAGCTACTGCTGTTACTGTTGCAGCAAGCGGAACGGGTTTAACAACAACAACGCCAACATTTAATGCCATTGCTCCAATTTGTAGCGGTAATGCATTGACTTTACCTACAACATCTACAAATTCAATTTCTGGAACATGGTCACCTGCGGTTAATAATACGGCAACTACTACATACACGTTTACACCAACAGGAGCAGGTTGTGCAACAACAGCTTTACTAACGGTAACGGTTAACCCAAGAACAGTAACCGCTTTTAATCAGGTTGCTGCAATTTGCAGTGGCGGTAGTTTTAGTTTGCCTACAACTTCTACAAATGGAGTAACAGGAACTTGGTCTCCAGCAATAAATAACACAGTAACTACAACATATACCTTTACACCAACAACTGGATTATGTGCTACAACAGCAACAATGACAGTAAGTGTAAATTCACCAGGTGTTAGTCCAATCGTAAGACCGGACACTACAATTTGCAGTGGAGGAGTTGTCGCTTTTCCAACTACATCTATAAATAACATCAGCGGAACATGGGCTCCAGTATTTAACAACAATGCAACTACAACATATACATTTACCCCAACTTCTGGTCAGTGTGCTATAGCTGCAACAAGAACGGTAACAGTAACACCAACAGTAACTACACAGTTTGCGCCTATAGCTGCAATCTGTAGTGGTGGAAGTTTTACTTTGCCAACAACATCAACAAATGGCATTACTGGAACTTGGAGTCCAGCAATAAATAATACAGCTACAACAACGTACACCTTTACACCCAATGCCAATCAATGTGGTACAACTGTTACATTATTGGTAACGGTAAATCCTAGTGTTACACCAACATTTACAGCCATTGCACCAATTTGTGTAGGAGGTTCATTTACTTTACCAAGTACATCTACCAATGGTGTTTCTGGAACGTGGAGCCCTGCAATAAATAATAATGCAACAACAACGTATACATTTACACCAACTGGAAATCCATGTGCGTTAACCACAACATTAACCGTAACTGTAAATACGCCTGTTACACCAACATTTACACAAGTTGCTGCAATTTGCGCGGGTAGTACATTTACATTACCAACAAGTTCTACAAATGGCGTTTCAGGAACTTGGGCACCTGCAATCAACAATAACACAACAACTACATATACATTTACGCCAAACAATAATCAATGCGCAGGAACTGCAACAATGACTGTTCAGGTAAACCCTTCAGTTGTTCCAGCATTTACTCAGATAGCACCAATATGTAGCGGACAAAGTTTCACTTTACCAACTACATCAACAAATGGCGTTTCAGGAACTTGGGCACCAGCTATTAATAATACAGCTACAACAACTTATACATTTACACCATCAGGATCTAATTGTGCAACAACAACTACAATAACTGTTGATGTATTGCCTTCATTAGCAATTGTTGAAACAGCAGATAGCACAAATATCACAGCAAATTCAGCTGTGTTACATGGCGTTATTGCCGTAGAAGGTTGTTCTGCAATAACCGAATATGGCGTTGAGTATAGTGGAATTAATGGTTTTATTCCAGGTTTTGGAACCAAAGCAATTTCAAATAATTTATTGAACAACTCATTTTCAAGTGTGTTAAATGGATTGATTCAAAATACTGCATATTATTACAGAGCTTATGCAAAAAATGCAACAGGCATTGTATATGGTGCGCAAAAATTATTTATTACAAATGCAATTCCTGCTGGACTTATTGTTTATGATATTCCAGCAAGAAGAGGAACGGAAATACATTACAGCTTGAGCGGTATTAAGCCAGGCCATTATGCTTTAAGAATCTTTAACTCAGTTGGACAGTTGGTATATCAAAAAGACATGAACGTACAAATTAATTTTATTGATGACCGTTTTGTTTTCCCTTCAAAATTGCCAATTGGAAATTATACTTTAGAAGTATTTAATCCATTCTTCAAAATTCACAAAGCCATTATGGTTCAATAATAAATATCATTTTAATTAAAAAGGGTTCTGTCACACAGAGCCCTTTTTTGTGTCAAGCTGACATAAAACAACTCATGGTATTTTATTTGATAACTTAAAAGAAAAACAAAAATTAAATAATATAATTATGCAAAAAGGAAGTATTAGGGTACAAACGGAAAACATTTTCCCTATCATCAAAAAGTTTTTGTACAGCGAACACGATATTTTTATCAGAGAGCTTGTAAGTAATGCAGTTGATGCATCTCAAAAAATTAAAACCCTTTCTTCAATTGGCGAAATGAAAGGCGAATTGGGCGAGATGAGAATCGACATTAAAATTGATCAAGAAAAAAAGACCTTAACCATTTCGGATACGGGAATTGGGATGACAGGAGAAGAAGTAGATAAATATCTGAATCAAGTTGCGTTTAGCGGTGCTGAAGAATTTTTGGAAAAATATAAAGGTCAAAACGAAGCTACCATAATCGGGCATTTCGGTTTGGGTTTTTATAGTTCATTCATGGTAAGTTCAAAAGTAGAAGTAATTACCAAAAGTTTTAAAGATGCGCCAGCAGTAAGATGGGAGTGTGATGGAAGTCCGGAATTTATTTTAGAAGAAACCGAAAAAGCAGAACGTGGAACTTCAATTGTAATGCATCTGAATGAGGAAAGTATGGAGTTTTTGGAATCACAAAGAATTGAAACCGTACTTCAAAAATTCTGTAAATTTTTGCCTGTTCCTATCTTTTTTGAAGACAAACAAATCAATAATCCAGTTCCGGCATGGACAAAAAAGCCTTCTGAATTAACGGCAGATGATTATCAAAATTTTTACAAAGAATTGTATCCATATGGTGAAGCGCCATTATTTTGGATCCATTTGAATGTAGATTATCCATTTAATTTAACAGGTATTTTATATTTCCCAAAAATCAAACAGAGCTACGAAATTCAAAAGGATAAAATTCAATTGTATTCTAATCAAGTATTTGTTACGGATGAAGTAAAAGATATTGTGCCTGAATTTCTGATGTTATTACATGGCGTTATTGACAGTCCAGATATTCCTTTAAATGTTAGTAGAAGTTATTTGCAAGGCGACCCTAATGTAAAGAAAATCAACGCGCACATTACAAAAAAAGTAGGGGACAAGTTAGAAGAAATTTATAATACAGATAGAAAAGCATTTGAAGAAAAATGGGAGAGCTTGGGATTGTTTGTTAAGTATGGTATGATGACTGATGATAAGTTTTTGGAAAAGGCCAACAAGTTTTTCATCATGGAAGATACAGCTGGTAAGTTTTACACTTTTGATGAGTATAAAATGGCTACCGAAACATTGCAAAAAAACAAAGAAGGAAAGCAAGTTGTTTTATACACCACCAATCCAGTGCAACAAGATGTGTTTATTCAACAGGCTAGTGCTAAAGGTTATGTAACTGTAAAAATGGAAACCTTAGTTGATGCAGCTTTTATAAACAACATGGAATTGAAATGGGCGGATACTTTATTTGTACGTGTTGATTCAGACATCGCTGATAATTTAATTGACAAATCAGAATCAACTGAAAGCATATTAAGTAAAGAGGAAACTGAAAAAATCACCAATTTGTTTAACAAGCCAATGGATGGTTTGCAAATAAATGTAGAAGTAAAAGGATTGGCTCCAAATATGGTACCGGTAACGGCTACACGCCCAGAGCTGATGAGAAGAATGAAAGACATGGCATCATCAGGTGGTGGAATGGGGGCTTGGTATGCAAACATGCCTGATGAAGTAAATTTAACCGTCAATGGTAATCATCCAATCTTTAAAACCATATTAGCAGAAACGGATGCTGATAAACAAGAGAAGCTTACCAAAAATCTAGCTGATTTGGCATTGTTGTCTCAAGGATTACTAACAGGAAATAACCTTACTTCTTTTATAAATAGAAGTGTAGAGTTGTTGGAGAAAAATTAGGATTTGTAAAATAGAAATTCAGGGTTTTATCTTCTTGATTGAGATTTTAACCGATTGGAAATTTGTAATGTATATTATGGATTTTCAATCGGTTTTTTTCTGTACAAACAGGTCGCCCCGCTGGGGCTAATTTGATATGTACTTCTTCTGTTAGAGTCAGGTCGCACCTACGGAGCTGATGTAGCTGCTGGTTTTTTTAAAGACAGGTCGCCCCGCTGGGGCTAATTTGATATGTACTTCTTCTGTTAGAGTCAGGTCGCACCTACGGAGCTGATGTAGCTACAGTTTTTTTTAAAGACAGGTCGCACCTACGGAGCTGATTTGATATGTACTTCTTCTGTTAGAGTCAGGTCGCACCTACGGAGCTTATGTAGCTGTTGTTTTTTTTAGAGACAGGTCGCCCCGCTGGGGCTTTTTTAAATACTTGAATTATATTTCATTTTCTTATGAAAAGGGAAACACAAAAAAGATTGAGCATTTTTTTTGAATAGAAATATTTTATCAAACATCAGACCTAGGCGTACAATTTTTACAACACTATTCTCATTGCTTTTTTTA
>CALQKL020000114.1 GCA_943331145.2 Chitinophaga pinensis | reverse complement strand
TAAGAAGTCGCGCCAGTAGTTATGATAGGATTTGCACCTGCTCCGTTTTTCTTAAACGTAATGGTTCTTCCTAATGCTGTATTCGCGTTTAAAGTAATACTTCCTAAATTCAATCTACCCCCTGCTGTAAGTGTTTCTGTATAACCTGCAGCTACATTAAAGATTACATTATCTGTAATACCCCATTTGTTTAATGTATCCACCGCATTTCTTATAGTAGAGAAATTAAAACAAGCTGAAGATCCGCCGGTTGGGATATAATAAGTTCCTGACAATGCGGTTCCACCAGGAGTTGCATTTTGAGTTATGGTAATACTAGCTGTTGATGTACAAGCATTCGCTCCTGTAACTGTTACCGTATAGGTGCCTGGTGCAGTAATACTTGCACTTGCAGATGAACCTAAACTGTTGTCCCATGAGTATGATACTCCACCATTAGCAGTTACATTGATTGTAGGAGTGGCACAAGTTAGTATCGTAGTTCCTGTGTTATTTGTTATAGACGCCACTGGTAGCGCATTTACTGTAATGGTTGCTGCCGCATTTGTAAAACTACTTACTCGATTACAACCATTAGCATCAGTTATTGATGTTAAAGTGTAATTGGTTGTTGAAGTTGGATTCACGCTTACATTAAACGCCGTTCCACTTGTAATACCATTATATGTAACACCATTTACAATTAGTGTGTATGGACCTGTTCCTGATGTAGCAGTAAATGTAAGTTGACCATTACCGCCACTGCAATACGTATTGCCAACTATACTTCCTTGAGGAGTTGGATTTACAACTTGTGTTAAAGAATCTTTTGCAGGATTAGGCAATCCACAACCATCAGGTGTCATTAATACTTTTACTTCTTGACCATTGGTTAATGTAGAAGTTGTAAAAGTTGCGGTTGTGCTTGCTGCTCCTTGACTTATTTCATTAACAAAGAATTGATACAATGGTGAAGTACCTCCACCTACATTGGTTGCAGTAAATGTTTTAGATACGCCACTACAAGTAGGGGTTGTTGGGCTTAGGGTTACTGAAGCTACTGTGCTGCTACTAACCGTCATCGTTATGGTGTTGGAAGTAGCAGGGTCTCCAGTTAAACAAGCAGAGAAGTTTGAAACCAATACCACTTTTATTTGGTCTCCATTCGCAGGAATATAATCATACGTACTATCCGTGCTTGGTCCCTGAACAGATATATTATTTTTGAAAAATTGATATGTTGAAGTTGCTGTTCTATTAGATGGAATGGCAGAATAAACAACATTGATGCCTGTACAAGAAGTAGAACCAACAGAGCTACTTAAAGTTACACTTATTGGTGTGTAAGCAGTTACTGTCATCGTTTTAGGTAAACTAACAGCTGGTACCGGAATAACGCAAGGTTCGTTGGAATACATTTTTACAGTAACTACTTGTCCGTTAGTCAATGAGGTTGTGGTGTATGTAGCGACAGTACTTCTAGTCCTCACTACAATCCCATTTACTAAAAATTCGTATTCTGGAGTATCTCCAGGAAATGCTTGAGGAACTGCTGTAAATGTTACACTAGTACCTGTACAAATACTTGTGGCAGTTGCATTCAATAAAACGCTATCACGATTTACTGTATTAACTAAAACCTCCACAGAGTTACTCACAAATTGGTTTGAGCTAGCACAGTTAATGGTTAAAGGATTAACCAACATTACGCATTGAACCACATCTGCATCGCTTAATCTTATGTTGGTTAATGATCCAGGAAAACGAATGCTATCAGAAGTATTATATAGTGTTGTAACTGCAACATCGTTCACGAAAAATTTAAAACCCGCTGGATAAGTTGCATTTCCACCGTTAACAGCGGTAGCTTTAAATGTGATGGTATCACTTGGGCAAATTGCACCAGCTGGGCGAGTTAAAGCTATGGTTACACTAGGAGTTACATCTCTGTAAGTAATTCTAGATGTATCTAATTTAGTACAAGTAGTACCAGCAGTTGCAATATAATCAATAATTGTACCATTAGGCGCAGTTGATTTGATATAAACAGTTGGTGCATTTGTTCCTAATGTATATGGTATCGTTGCTGCAGCATCTCTATAAAGGTAGGTTGCAGGACTCCATGTTATTTGTGCCTGTGACCCATTTGCGAATAAACCACCAGTTGTTCTTAAACTATCCGTGTTTGGAGATACACAAATGGTATCTGCTTGTGGATTGATAACAACATTTGAAGGGAATGGATTTATTATTGCTACAATGGGGATTAAATTACTTTCGCAATCACCATAATTTGCCTTTACATAATAAGTCGTGTTCGTTGAAATGACTGGTGTTGTATAAGTAGCACCTGTTCCAACTAAAGTTGTACCCGCAGCATTTGAATACCATCTGATTGTAACACCTGATACAGAAGAACTTGCCGTTAATAATACTGCCCCCGATCCACATACGTTTGTTGCAGAATTAACCGTCAAAACGGGCGTTGGCGTAACCAATACTTTTACGGAAGTGAATGTTGTTGTTCCAAATCCACTACATGTTACTACACATTGGTACCAAGTTGTAGCCGTTAAGTTTGTTGGAGAATAGGTAGGTATATTTGAGGCTCCCACTATATTATTATAAGTTGTACCATCGCTCGAACTTTTCCACTGATAAGATAACCCACCAGGTAAAGTAGCTGCATTAGACAATGATAAATTGGTAGATCCTCCTGAACAAACAGTATCGATACTCGCAAGCACTGCTCCTAATGGAGGGGCTGTATTACATGTTGGTGGTGTATAACAAGTTATCGATCCTGCCCAACCTGCAGCATTTAAAGTTGCATTTGATTTGAATACAAAAGTTAATCCACCATTGGTTGTATTTGAAGAAGTTATTGTTCCTGGGTTGGTAGTATAAGCGCCTATAAGAGGAGCTGCGATATTATTACCATCATATACTTTCAGCGTATCTGATGGGTCAAGTGCAAAACTAGAAAATACCACCCTAGAGAATGGACCAGCAGCAGTAACTGCACCTGTTGGTGTAATCGTAAATGTTCTATTTTGATTTTCTGTATAATTTGAAGAAACACCTCCATTATCATAGAAACTTGTACCACTTACATTACAATTGGCTAAAGTTGCACTTGTAGGCATATTGATACAAGTTGAATCAACCAATACACGAATTTGTGTTGAAGACGTAACACCTCCCCCTACAGAAGTACATCTTACGGTTGCTCTATAAAATGTAGAGGCTGTTAATGAACTTACCACATATGCAGTTGATGTTGCACCTGTAATATCAGACCATGTAGAACCACTTAATGATTGCCATTGATACAAAATATTAGTGGCATTAATTGTATTTGCTGTTGACAATGTAGTTGTACCTCCATAACATACTGTTGATGGAGTTGCAACGGTAGCTCCTGGATTTGGTGTACCTGTACAAGAGTTATCAACATAACATGAAATGGTAGCCACCCAACCAGATGAAACTTGAGTTATATCTGATTTAAATACAAAAGTTAAAGACCCGTCAGCAGCCGTTGAACTTACTACCCCTGGAGATGTAGAACCATAATATGATCCAGCAGGAGCTGTTGTTGCATTTAGACCAGCAGGTAACCCAGATGAAAGTAATGGAGAACCTGTACTATTCCCATTGTAAATCATCAAACCATCATAATTATTTTCAGTACTAAATGATGTAAACGTTGCACGTATTTTTGTTCCTGCAGTTGCTGGTCTGAAAGTAACCGTTCCGTTAGAGTTATTTATATAATCCGCTCTTGTACCACCACCATCTGTAAATAATGCAGAACAAGTGTTTTGTATTAAAGTTGATCCATCAGATGGCATCAATACTTCATCACAAGCAGATGTTTCAATTTGGATAGATGTACTAAATCCAGGCAAAGCTGGAGCCGCAGTACAGGTCACTTTACATCTAAAGAAAACATTCGATGTTGGTGATGCAGTAAATGTAGAAGATGTTGCACCAGTAATATCACTCCATGAACTGTTATCTACAGAAGATTGCCATTGGTATGTAACTCCAGCGATATTATTGTTCGCTATTGACAAGGTAGTTGTAAATCCATTACATACAAAAGTTGATGTAGCCAAAGTTGCACCAGGCGCAGGCGTTGCGTCACATGGAAGGTTACACGAAACAGTTGCATTCCAACCTGTACTTTGAATAATATTATCTGACCTGAAAACAAAGGTTAATGAGCCAGTAGGGTCCGTAGATGTGATGGTTCCTGGAGAGGTTGTTCCATAAAAAGAACCAGCAGGTGCAGTCGTTGCATTAAACCCTGCAGCCAAGCCTGAGCTAATTAAATTTGCTGGATTTACGTCTCTACCATTATAAATCATCAACCCATCAAAACCATTTTCTGTATTAAAACTATTAAATACCACTTTTACATTTGCTCCTGTAGTAGATGGATATATTGTTAATTGTCTTACTTCATTTGCTGCATAATTTGCAGTTGGACCTCCAGCATCATAAAATGTAGCCGAACAAGTTGTTACATCAGCAAGTACAGGCATTACGATACAAGTGTTATCATAAATAACTGTTGTTGGTGTTGAAAAGCCAGAAGCGCCGCTCGAAGTACAGGTAACCCTGCAACGATATTGTGTTGTAGCTGTTGGTGTAGCTACATAAGTAGCATTAGTATTGCCAGTTCCAGTAGCATTTGTCCAATTGGCTCCTCCATCAATTGATTCTTGCCATTGAAAAGTTGTAGCTAAAGCAAAAGTTTCGAATGACAAATTCACTGTCGCACCAGATGAAGCACAAACAGAGTTTACAGAAGCAAACGTTCTTCCTGGGTTTGGAGTACCTGAACATGGAGGTGGTGGATTAAAAGTATAGGTTTGTCCTCGCGCTGGTAAAGTTGATAAATTATTTGTACTAGTTGTTGAACTAGCTGTTGGTGCAGTTCCTGTTCCATTCACGGACAAGTAAACACCACTAGCTGTAGCTATACCAATTGAAGCAGAAGGCGTATTTAAAACACCACCAGGGATTGGATCGTAAACAAACTCAATAGCCCCAGTCGTTTCGTATAATTTAATTTGGAAATTAATGGCAGCTTCTGGAACTGTTGCCAGATATCTCCATTGTACATTGGTGAATTGAATGGTTAACACACCTCCAGCTGATTTGAAAGAAATGTCTCTTCCTAAATCAGAAATCTCATTATCATCCCAAAGTGCTGCAATAAGTGGTGATTTTGGAATAGCAGCAAAATTATTTGTTAGACCAGAATTTGTAATATTGTTATCGCCATTGTTACCAAGCGTAATCCATCCGTTAGTACTCACATTAAACTCATTGTATGTTACACCACCAAATGTAAAATCAAATCCTATTGGAAATCCATTGGCAAAACCATCATCACTATTTCCATTGTCTATCAAAATCGGATCGCCACTTATTTCAGAATATCCTCCATTACTAGCAGTAAAACTATATTGACTCGCTGTTTGAGCATTAATGTTTGTTGTAAACGCAATAGCTACAAAAAACAACAATGGCATCAATAAAAATTGTAGTCGCTTTTTTATTGAATTTTTGTTGTTAACATTAATTTCCCTTGCAGTAGTAAGGTAGATTTTACACATAAATCAAACTTTAAGTTTATAAAATTCATTAGAAAAATCTGAAGCAAATGCACGTTTTATTGTTACGGATTATCAACAATTTTGCAATACGTACGTATAATTTAGCAGCGTTTCAGAACGGTTTTTAAGGGTTCGGTATTATTTTTATTTTTATAGGGGTTCGGAATTTCCAAATAAATAACTTTATACAGCGATAAAAATACTATTTATTCGTTGAATTATAATAACTATTTTATAACATTTTTCTTTAGTTGTGGACATTATTTCAATATCATTTTTTTTAACCAATTGAAATATTTTAGCTTTTAAGGAGTTCTAATTTATTAATTTGAATGAATATTTATAATTCTTTGAGGTTGTGTAGCAATATGACGAAATTACCTTAACAATTTTCAATAATAAAACCGAGAATTAGAAAAAAAGCAAAAAATAAATACGTCGCTTGGCGTTGGATTTCAATAAAGAGGATATTATATTTAAAATGAATCAAATTTACATGTTATCATTTTTAGCCATATTCCATAGTTTTTCCAAGCTATCCAAATCCATATCATGTAAATGCTTTTGCTCTTTTGCTGCATAAGATTCCATTTTAGAAAATCGATGCATGAATTTTTTATTGGTTCTTTCAAGTGCATTTTCTGCGTCTACATTTAAAAACCTAGCATAGTTAACCAAAGAGAAAAATACATCTCCCATTTCATCTTCAATGTCAGAAAAATTATTAGTCTCCACCGCCATTTTTAACTCGTTGATTTCTTCTATAACTTTGTCCCAAACTTGATTTGCATTTTCCCATTCGAATCCTACTTGTTTGGATTTCTCTTGAATACGTATGGCTTTTACAAGTGCAGGCAATGATTTTGGAACGCCAGACAAAACAGATTTTTTGCCTTCTTTAAGTTTGATTTTTTCCCAATTTTGTTTAACATCTTCTTCGTTTTCCACTTTCACATCTCCATAAATGTGCGGATGCCTAGTTATTAATTTTTCACAAACGCCATCAATAACTTCTGCTAAATTAAACTCGTTTTTTTCATGCGCTATTTTTGCATAAAACACGAGATGTAGCATCAAATCGCCCAACTCCTCTTTTAAATTTTTCCAATCATTTTCAGTGATTGCATCCACCAACTCATAGGTTTCTTCAATGGTTAGTTGCCTCAAAGATTCAATTGTTTGCTTTTTATCCCAAGGGCATTTCTCCCTAAGCTCATCCATGATTTTTACCAAACGCAGAAATTTATTTCCTATTAAATTGTCCATTGTATTAAATTTAAAAGTAAAAATTCAAAAAAGAGAGTTAACGATTTTTAGTACTTATGAGCCACGTTGCAAACGCTTTTTACTTTTTTCTTTTTACTTTTTACTTTGTTAATATACCTAAATCTTTTTTCTGAATCTTTATCCCCT
>CALQKL020000113.1 GCA_943331145.2 Chitinophaga pinensis | reverse complement strand
CTAATTGTTAATTAACTCCCTAAATTGAAGATAACCTATCTTGCGCAAAATTTTTCATCTCTTAACTTAGATTTCTTATTATGTTGTCATTTAAAAAAGGATTTCTGTTTTGTGTTTTTGCGTCTTTAGTTTCTTCTTACTCTTTTGCACAGCAAGTTTCTATAACAGGTAAAATTGAAGACAAGGAAAATAAACTTTCCGTTAAAAATGCAGTTGTAATGATTCTTTCTGAAAAGGATTCTATTTTACAAAGTTTTACCCGCACAAATGCAGAAGGAAAATTCACTTTAAATAATGTTCCTTCTGGAAATAAGATTTTGATGATTTCGAATGCTCTTTTTGCAGAGTATGTAGATAATATTAAAATAGATGCCAACACCACTTCTATTCCAGCCATTGGATTAACCAATAAAAGCAAATTATTGGGCGAAATCATTATCAGAACAGGCGGTTCCATCAAGATAAAAGGAGATACAACAGTATATACTGCAGATAGTTTTAATGTAAGTGCCAATGCCAATGTAGAAGAGCTATTGAAGAAATTGCCGGGTATTCAGGTTGATAAAAACGGTGATATCAAAGCAATGGGTGAAAAAGTGCAGAAAGTATTGGTAGATGGCGAAGAGTTTTTTGGTGATGATCCTGGAATGGCTGTTAAAAATTTACGCGCTGATGCGGTTAAAGAAGTTCAAGTTTTTGATAAAAAATCAGATCAAGCTACTTTCACAGGTATTGATGATGGAAACACGCAAAAAACCATCAACCTAAAATTAAAAGAAGACAAGAAGAAAGGTTATTTTGGAAAAGTTGCTTTGTCTGGTGGAGCTGCACAAAATGTAGACAACCGTTTCAACAATAATTTCATGTACGGATCTTTTAAAGGCAAACGTAAACTATCTGCATTTGTACTTAATGGCAATACTGGTCAAGATGGATTAAGCTGGCAAGAGCAACAACGTTATGGTGGAAATGATGATGGTAGTTTTGAAATGTATGATGAAGATGGAATGTATTCATTTTCATTTTCAACCAGTAGCGGTAGTGACGATGAAATTAATATCAACACACAAAATGGTTTTTTGAGAAATATAAATTCTGGATTGCAATACAGCAATAAATGGAACAACAAACACAATTTAAATTTCTCTCCAAAATACAATCAGCAAGATTATACCAATCTTTCTTCTTCAAAAAACATAACTCAATTGGGTGATTCTATTTTAAATGAACAATCTAATGTAAGTACCAAACTCAATAGATACAATTTTAAAAACACATTGATTTATGATGCTAATATTGATTCGGCAAATAGCATCAAATTAACGGTAAGAGGAAATTATTATCATTCTAAAAGTGAGGTAAATACAACAGCAGAAACTGTTGGTAAATATGGCACTTTAAAAAACAACAGCATTAGAAATTCAATAAACGAAACAGATAAAAATTCAGTTTCATCAACCATAGTATTCAAACATAAATTTAGAAAGCCACAACGTACATTGTCTATCAATGCAGATTGGAATCACCTTCAATCAAATGGAGAAAATTATTTGAGTTCTGAAAATAATTCTTATGAATTTGGCGACACATTAAATATTGAAGTTGATCAATATACATTAAATAAAAAATCAACCGATAAATTATCAACTAAAATCAATTACACAGAGCCATTATCAAAGAAATGGGCAATGGAGTTGGCTTATGAATTATCAAATAATACTGCTGTAAACAATCAAAATACATTTACAAAATCTTTTGCCGGAAGTACTTATGATTCAACGCTAGCTGCATTAACAAATGATTTCAAACAAAATATTATAATACAAACCCCGGCGGCTAAATTCAATTACAATTTCAAAAAAATTAAATTCAATTTTGGTGCAGGATTTGGCATCACCGATTTTAATTTATTGGATAGAACATTGAATAAAACGTACAAAAGGAACTTCATCAATCCGTTTCCAAATGCAAATTTCGTTTATACTTACAAAGGAAATCATGCCTTAAGAATTAAATATCGTGGCTACATGACACAACCTACGATTAATCAATTACAACCGATTGCAAACAATACCAACTTGTTTAATCAATTTGTAGGAAACCCAGATTTGAAGCCAACTTTCACAAACAATATTGCGGTTACGCATAATGGATATAATTTCCTTAAAGAATTATGGAATTATCAAAATCTTAGTTTTTCTCAAAGTTCCAATGCCATTACCTATGATAAATCAATAGATGCAAACACAGGAAAAACAGTTTCAAAACCCATCAATACAAACGGGAATATTTCGGCTAATTTATGGGCAGGTTTTGGCTACAAAATCAAAAAAGCAAATTTATATGTTCAAGGTAGTGCCAATGTTAGTTACTCTAAATTTTCAGACGTCATCAATAATTTAATCAGTAAATCAAATACAACTTCGGGTGGATTATCTGTAGAATCAAATAAATCAAAAGCAGATAAATATGAATTTAGTTTACGTAATGAGTTTAACATCAATTATAACACCAACGGACAAACGAAATTAAAAAACACCTTTAAAACCAATACTCTAGCACTAACTGCGAAAGTTTATTATAAAAAAGTTTGGTCTATTTCATCTGATTACGAATTCTACGCTCGTCAAAAATTAGTTCAACAATCTGATAATTTAAACGTACATATTTTAAATGCACAATTGCAACGCACATTTAAAAAGAATGAATACACCGTTTATTTTAAAGTAAGAGATCTTTTAAATCAAAATCAAGGTGTAGATAGAAATTACTATGGCAACACGTTCTCCGAAGAAAGAAACCAACGTTTGCAACGTTATTTCATGATTGGATTTACTTGGGATTTTAAAAACAAAGCAACAAAGAAATAAACAATTCAAAAGGTTATTTAAACATTATAGCAACATGAAAAAAATTATCATACTTTTTATATTCATTTTTATTGGAACAAAAGCCATTCAAGCTCAATATGTAGAATCGGGTGAAATCATATTTGAAGTAAAAACAAATTTGAAAAAATCAATGGGTAACTCAGGTTGGGCAGAAATGATGAAAGACAAAATGCCCAATTTCAAAACTTCATTTTACAAATATTCTTTTTCAGACAACAAAAGTTTATACCGTTTTGACCATTGGGAAAACAAAGATTTTTCAAGTGATATGATGAACAAAAGTGACGAACAATCACTTTGGTTCAGCGATTTAAACGCCAACAAATTGAGTATGATAAAAGAAGTGTTTGGAACGCCATTCAACATACAAGATTCTATTACAAAAATAGAATGGAAGTTATCTAACGAAAATAGAATCATTGCGGGTTATAACTGCAGAAAAGCAACCGGAAAAATCATGGACAGTGTTTATGTATTTGTATTTTACACAGAAGACATCAATATTTCTGGTGGCCCTTGTAGCATAAATGGATTGCCAGGTATGATTTTAGGCATGACAATTCCAAGAATGTACACCTCATGGATTGCGACTTCAATTGGGCCATTAAAAAATGCAAGTGAAATTAAATCGCCAGTACCATCTAAAAATATTTTCACTAAAAAAACAATCGGAGCAACCGTTTACGACAAAATAAAAGATTGGAGTAATGGAGATGATCCTGATTCGAGAAAATGGTTAGAAATGATGATTTGGAATGTAATGTTGTAAACTCAAATTTTTCAGATATTTTAATAACCCACGATTTAGAACGTGGGTTATTTTTTTGGAAATTTTTACAACGGTTTCATCTAGTAATTTATTAAACGATCATCATTTTTTAATAAGTTGACAGAAAAATAACATTTAAGCCAACAATTCAAAACCATCATTAATCATGGCATTTTTCTTTATGACAACAATGCCATCTTTTACTGAAAATAATGGATGATCCATATTTTGCAAATGGGCGCCACCATTGATTTTTACGTAATTTCCGATGCGACAATCTTTATCGACAATTACATTGTGTAATTCACAATAATCGCCAATGCCTAATTTGGGTATGCTTTGGGCATCATTATCATTAATTTGATTAATGGTTTCATAGAAATCATTTCCCATTATATAACAGCTGGTAATTTTACTTCCTTTACCAATTCGGCTTCTAATGCCAACAACAGAATTACTTATCGTTTCTGCATGAATAATGGCACCTTCGGCAATTAGAGATTGAATGATTTTAGTACCACTTATTTTTGCAGGAGGCAACATTCTTGCTCTTGAAAAAACCATGTTTTCATTATCAAACAAATTGAATGGAGGTAAATCAAGCGTTAAAGAAAGGTTTGCTTCAAAAAAAGAATGAATATTTCCAATGTCTGTCCAATAGCCATCATATTGATAGCTGGTCACTTTAAAATGATTTATTGAATCCGGAATGATTTCTTTACCAAAATCTTTTGCATCTTTTTTTTCTGTTTCAAGTAAGTCGAACAATACTTTTCTATTGAAAATATAAATACCCATTGAAGCCAGATAATTTCGCCCTTGCGATTGCATAACTTCTCCTGTATCGCTTATCCAATCCTGGAGCATTGCTTTACTTGGCTTTTCAATAAATGAGGTTATATAATTTTGTTCGTTTGATTTAAGGATACCAAATTCAGGTGCGTCTCTTTCGTTTACAGGTATTGTAGCTATAGAAATATCTGAGCCTGATTTTTTATGATTATCAATCATTAAACCAAAATCCATTTGATACAATTGATCTCCACTTAATATCAACACATAATCAAATTCAATATTGTTGATATGCTTTAATGATTGGCGAACCGCATCGGCAGTTCCTTGAAACCAACCTGGACTATCAGGCGTTTGTTCGGCAGCAAGTATATCTACAAACCCAGTGCTGAAACCGCTAAATTGATACGTGTTTTTTATATGCTTATTAAGAGAAGCAGAATTATATTGGGTTAAAATAAACATTCTATTTATTGCACTATTTATGCAATTAGAAATTGGAATGTCTACCAATCGATATTTACCAGCAATTGGAACCGCGGGCTTACTTCTTGTTGCAGTTAATGGGTATAATCTCGAGCCAGCTCCACCACCTAAAATAACGGATATTACGTCTTTGTTTGCCATGTTTCCAAAACTATGAAATTGTTTGATAAATTTTAATATATTTTTCAGCACTGTTTTCCCAACTGTGATTGATATGCATCATTTTTTTTCTAAAAATCAACATTGCTGTTTTGTTTTGATATAAATGAACGGCTCTCCCAATAGAATCCACAATATCATTTACACTTGCTTGTTCGAAACAAATTCCAAAACCATTCTCATCACCAATATCAGTCACAGTATCTTTTAATCCACCCGTTCTTCTAACAATAGGCATAGTTCCATACCGAAGTGCGTATAATTGATTTAAACCACATGGTTCTACCCTACTTGGCATCAACAAAAAATCTGCACCCGCATACATTTGATGACTCAATGTTTCATTAAATGTAATTTGTGTATTAAAATAATCATACCCATTTAATTGTAATTGGCTCAATTCAGATTCTATACTTGCTTCGCCATTTCCCAACACTAAAAAATTAAATTGAGCAGGATATTTTGATAATGCAATCTTAATAGATTCGGGTAATAAATCGGCAGCCTTTTCACCTACCAATCTTCCAATGAAAATAATCAATGGCAAACTTGAATCAAATCCAAATTGGGTACATAAATTTTCTTTATTGTTTTTTTTGCCAATTTCAATATTTTTTTCGCTGTAATTAAAAATTATTTTGTCGTCTGTTTGTGGATTCCAAACTTTAAAATCAATTCCATTTATAATGCCAAAACACTTTTTAGATTCATAAGCAAAAAGCGTTTCTAAACCATTTGCAGCATGAAACAACTCTTTCATATAACTATCACTCACTGTAGTTATGCGATCTACACATTTAACAGCTGATGCCAATGGATTAATTTGATTGTTCCATTCTAGTAAACCTGCTTTCCAATTGTCCCAAACTGGAAAATATTTGGTGTTGCTCCAGTTCATCCAACCTTGATATTGTGCATTATGAACCGTAAGCACTGTTTTGATTTTGTTTAATCTATGATAATCAAAACTATGTTTCATGAAAAACGGAATCAATCCTGTATGATAATCATGCACGTGAACAACATCTGGCAAGAATTCCCATTGCAACAACCAATCTGTAACTGCACGTTGAAAAACCAAGAATCGAATATGGTCGTCTGCATAACCATAAATCTTCTCTCTGTCTAACAAACCAAATACATCCACGCAATACAGTTCAAAACCAAGCACGTTTGATTTTTCTTTTATAATGGTATAGCGAGTCGTTTCTCCATCTAGATCAAAATATCCTTTATAAATCAAGTCCCAAGTATGTTGGTGTAAAAAAACCGTTTTATGCATGGGCATCACTACTTTTGAAAAATGTCCCAATTCGTTTTGATATTTTGGTAAAGCGCCAACAACGTCCGCCAAACCTCCTGCTTTTGCTACTGGGTAACATTCGGCGCTTACATGCAAAATCTCCATTTTGTAAATTGAATTATAATGTTGAAATAAAATATCAAATTAACAAACATCTTCTAAAAAATCAACTTAATACCCTAATCAATTTCAAACAAGGATAAAATATTTTTTAAAAATTTTAAAAAACTTCACTAATTTCAACACAAAAAATTAAAACCATGATAGAGAATCAAAAAGGTCAATCTGAAAATTCGAATTTAATTCCAACCAACTATGGGGCTTTAGGCACTTTGGTAACTGTGTTTTTTTTCTGGGGGTTTATTGCTGCCGGAAATAGTATTTTCATTCCATTTTGTAAACATTATTTTAATCTTGATCAGTTTCAAAGTCAGCTGATTGATTTTGCATTTTATACCGCTTATTATATTGGTGCTTTGGGATTATTTGCATACGGGTCTTTCGGAGGGAAGGATTTAGTTGGTAAATGGGGCTATAAAAAAAGCATCGTATTGGGTTTACTTTTTTCTGCTTTAGGTGCTGCTGCAATGATTATTGCCGTTAACGCCAATACATTTTCTGGCATGTTGGTTGGTTTATTTATTGTGGCACTTGGATTTTCATT
>CALQKL020000112.1 GCA_943331145.2 Chitinophaga pinensis | reverse complement strand
ACTAACCCTCAAAACACCATCTCTAGCGTTAAGCGATTTATGGGTCGTCAATACAATGAGGTTTCCGAAGAAAGTTCACATTGGAGTTACAAAGTGGTAAAAGGAGATAACAACACCGTTCGTATTGACATCGATGGTAGAATGTACACACCTCAGGAAATCAGTGCAATGGTTTTGCAAAAAATGAAAAAAACAGCTGAAGATTATTTAGGTCAGGAAGTTACAGAAGCAGTTATTACCGTTCCAGCTTATTTCAATGATGCTCAACGTCAGGCAACAAAAGAAGCAGGTGAAATTGCTGGTTTAAATGTAAAAAGAATTGTAAATGAACCAACAGCAGCTGCGTTGGCTTATGGCTTGGATAAAAAAGGTAAAGATCAAAATATTGCGGTTTTCGATTTAGGTGGTGGAACATTTGATATCTCTGTCCTTGAATTGGGTGGAGGCGTTTTTGAAGTAAAATCTACAAATGGGGATACGCATCTAGGTGGAGATGATTTTGATAAAGTTATCATGGATTGGTTAGCGGATGAATTTAAAGCGGAAGAAGCAATTGATTTACGTAAAGATCCAATGGCATTACAACGTTTGAAAGAAGCTTCTGAAAAAGCTAAAGTGGAATTGTCTTCATCTACAGAAACCGAAATCAATTTGCCTTATGTTACTGCAGTTGATGGCGTTCCTAAGCATCTTGTAAAAAAATTAACCCGTGCTAAATTCGAATCTTTAGCTGATGATTTGTTTACCCGTTGTTTACGTCCTTGTGAAATTGCTTTGAAAGATGCCAACATGAGCACTTCTCAAATTGATGAAATAATATTAGTAGGTGGTAGTAGCCGTATTCCTAAAGTACAAGAAATTGTAGAAAAATTCTTCGGTAAAAAACCAAATAAAGGCGTTAATCCGGATGAAGTAGTAGCAATTGGAGCTGCCATTCAAGGGGGCGTTTTAACTGGTGAAATTAAGGATGTATTGCTTTTAGACGTTACGCCTTTAAGTTTAGGTATCGAAACAATGGGAGGTGTTATGACTAGATTGATTGATAGCAACACGACAATTCCAACAAAAAAATCTGAGACTTTTAGTACTGCAAGTGACAATCAACCAGGCGTTCAAATCCATGTATTGCAAGGTGAGCGTCCAATGGCTAGTCAAAATAAAAGTTTAGGCATGTTTAATTTAGATGGAATTCCTCCAGCTCCACGTGGTGTTCCTCAAGTAGAAGTTACTTTTGATATTGATGCAAACGGAATCTTACACGTAAGTGCGAAAGATAAAGGAACGGGAAAAGAACAAAAAATTCGTATTGAAGCAGGTTCTGGTTTGACACCTGAAGAAATCGAAAAAATGAAAAATGAAGCTAAAGCAAATGAGGAAACTGATAAAGCAGAAAGAGAAAAAGTAGATAAAATCAATCAAGCCGATAGCTTAATTTTCCAATCGGAAAAGCAATTGAAAGAATATGGCGATAAAATTTCTGCGGATAAAAAAGCACCTATTGAAGCGGCTCTTGAAAAGTTGAAAGAAGCACATAAATCTCAAGATTTAAATGCGATTGATGCAGCAACTACAGAATTAAACACCGTTTGGACTGCAGCTAGCGAAGAGATGTATAAAGCAACTCAAGAAGCTGGTCCACAAGCAGACAGCGCTGATGGTCAATCTACTCAATCAAATAACAATGGCTCCGAAAATGTAACGGATGCAGAATTTGAAGAAGTAAAATAGTTAGTTTCTTACTTTGTGAATATAGGTCGTGGTATTTTTATATCACGGCCATTTTTTTGAATTATGGAGAAGGAAACGCGAAGTCACGCAGGCGTGAAGAATTGAAACACTAAGGCACGAAGACGCAAAGACACGAAGTTTTTTGTTTCACGCAAAGTGCGCAAAGGAGCAAGGACGCAAAGTTTTTTTCGCACAATGTTCTTTTTAAAAACAAAGATGCGTATAGATGGAAAATGCGCCCAACCTTTTGAACTCATTGAACATATTGAACCAAACCTCCCAAACTTCTTCGTAAGGGTTGAAGATTTTCAACCCCTACAACCTCACAAACCTCAAAAACCTCAAAAACCTCAAAAACCTCACAAACCACAAACCACAAACCACAAACCACAAACCTCACAAACCTCTTCAACCTTTAACTATATTTGCCAAAAATAAAATCATCATGCAAAAAGTAAAATCAATAACCATATACATTTTAATGTTGCTTTCAATTGTAATAACTGCAAATGCTCAAAAAAAATCTTCTATCAAAACGGAATCGTTAAGTTATACCATTGGTAATGAAAAGTTTGTAAGTTATGTAGCATACAATGATAAATTTACTGAAAAGCGTCCCGTTGTTTTGGTGGTTCACGAATGGTGGGGATTGAACGATTACGTAAAGCGTCGTACGTGTCAACTTGCAGCTTTGGGATATCTTGTCATTGCTGTTGATTTATATGGGGAAGGGAAAATGGCAAACAATGTGGAAGAAGCTGTTGGGTTTTCGACACCATATTATAAAGATCCAATTTTAGCCAAATCTCATTTTGATGCAGCACTTGATAATATTAAATTGAATAAACTTGCGGATACCAATAACATCGCTGCAATTGGATATTGTTTTGGCGGAAGTATGGTTTTGAATTTTGCTAAAATGGGTGAAAATTTTAAAGGGGTAGTTAGTTTTCATGGTGGACTTGCCGGTGTGCCGCCAACAAAAGGATTGCTAAAATCAGAATTGCTCATTTGTCATGGAGCAGACGATAAATTTGTTAGTGCAGAAGAAGTTGCAAATTTTAAAAAAGAATTAGAATCCATTAATGCCATTTACACATTTAAAGAATATCCTAATGCTACGCATGCATTTACAAATCCAGATGCTACCGAAATAGGTAAGAAATTTAAAATCCCAATTGCGTATAACGAACTAGCTGATGTTGCTTCTTGGAATGAAATGAAAACTTTTTTGAAAAGAATTTTTAAATAATCTTTAATGAGTTTGTGTTTTAAAAGACTGCGTTTTCTTTTTGTTGCTGTGTTATTTGCATTTATTTCAAATGCGCAACAAAACCATACAGGCATTGAAATCCCTGCACATCAGGCAAATGAGAAATTAATTTCGCATGCAGGTTATACGTTATCGTATAATGAAAAATACGAGCAAGCCAATTGGGTGGCGTATGAATTAACAAGTGCCGAAACAAACAGCATTTATAACAGAACGAATAAGTTTTTAATAGATCCAAAAGTCATCACGGGCTCTGCTGAAAATTCGGATTATGCTGGCAGTGGTTACGATAGGGGACACCTCGCTCCGGCTGGAGATTTGGGCTGGTCTGCACAAAGCATGATTGAGTCTTTTTACTATAGCAATATGTCTCCTCAAGTGCCTTCCTTCAATCGTGGTATTTGGAAGAATGCAGAATCATTTACCCGAGAAGCAGCAATTGTAAATAATGCTATTTATGTAGTTACGGGTCCAGTATTTACTTCAAATATGACAACTATTGGGCCTAATAAAGTAGCTGTTCCTCATTCTTATTATAAAGTAATTTTAGATTATTTGGAACCGGAATTGAAAGCTATCGCATTTGTTATTCCTAATCAGGCTTCACAACTACCCTTGAAATATTTTGCGGTATCTATAGATGATGTAGAGCAATTAACAGGATTGGATTTTTTTCCGTTGTTGCCTGATAACGAGGAATCAAAATTGGAAAGTCATTTTGACGTTAATTTATGGAGTTGGCAAAATTATAATCATTCAAATAAATCAACAACCTCAAAAATTAAATATACTTCTACATCAGTTCAATGCTCAGGTACGACAAAAAAAGGGGAGCGTTGCAAAAGAATGACCAAGGACTCGAGTGGAAAATGTGCTCAACATCAAAACTAAACCAATTCAATTACTTCGCAGTCTTTCATATCTTTTCCATCGATTACAAATCGGATAAGCGTTTTTATTTTATGCCATCCTTGTTTGCCCGCAGCGCCAGGATTCATGTGTAAGCAATTTGTTTTCTCATCATACATTACTTTTAAAATATGAGAATGGCCACTGATGAAAAGTTGAATGTTGTTTTTAATGATTAAATCTTTTACACCAGGAGCATATCGACCGGGGTATCCACCAATATGCTTCATAAACACATTTACTTCCTCGCAAGTAAAAAATAAATTTTCGGGGTAATAAGCCCTAATGTCCTGCCCGTCAATATTTCCATATACCCCTCTAATTATCGCTTTGTTGTTAACCGCTTCAAGTTTCAATTTTAATTGATTTAGCCAATCCATACTTCCGAAATCCCCAGCATGCCATATTTCATCACAAGATTTGAAATGATTAATAACTTGTTCATCTAAATAACCATGTGTATCAGAAATTAATCCAATTTTTTTCAATGTTGAATGATTTTTATGCGTTTAATCCTTTAATTTTAATGAAGGTAAATAGTAATCGTTAATTTAAAATAGGTTCAACATTGTTATTCCACAGAAACTTTTTATACTTTATAGACAAGCGCAATTGGAAATATTATTTTCTGATGTTGGCATTAAATCTTCAATCCAAATTATAGCAGATTTTAGTAATAATTTTTACTTTTAAATTTTCACTTTTTACTTTAATTTATTTTATGCCACACTATAAATCATTGGGAAAAATCCCACACAAAAGACATATTCAATTTAGAAAACCAGATGGCTCTTTGTATTCGGAGCAATTGTTTTCAACAGAAGGTTTTTCAAACGATTATTCAATTCTTTATCATACGCATGCCCCAACTCAGATTGTAAAATGTGATGATCCAATTGATGTTAATCCAATTGTTGCAGAAGAGAAAATGCTTAAACACAGAAGTTTAGAAGGTTTTAACGTTAAGCCCGAAGCTGATTATTTAGACAGCAGAAAACCGATTTTAGTCAATTCAGATTGTCATATTATTTTAGCCGCACCACAAAAAAGTACAACTGATTATTTTTATAAAAATGCGGATGCCGATGAAATGATTTTCGTTCATGAAGGAAGTGGCGTTGTGAAAACATGCTACGGCGAACTTCGATTTAGTTATGGCGATTATATTGTTTTGCCTCGAGGAACGATTTATCAAATTCATTTTGACGATGAGAAAAATAGACTATTGATTATAGAATCTTTTCATCCATTTAGATATCCTAAAAGATACATGAGTAAGTATGGTCAATTGATGGAGCATTCTCCTTATTGCGAAAGGGATATTCGCGGTCCAGAGAATTTGGTAACAAATGATTTAACTGGAGATTTTATCATTAAAACAAAAAAACAAGGTTGGTTATATGGCATTCATTACAACACACATCCTTTTGATGTAGTAGGTTGGGATGGTTGTTGTTATCCATATATTTTTAGCATTCATGATTTTGAGCCGATTACTGGAAGGGTGCATCAACCACCACCAGTGCATCAAACATTTGAAACAGATGCGTTTGTAGTTTGTTCTTTTGTACCTCGACTTTACGATTATCATCCATTGTCTATTCCAGCGCCATACAATCATAGCAATATTGATAGCGATGAATTGCTTTATTATGTTGATGGAGATTTCATGAGTCGTAAGCATGTTACGCGAGGAATGTTAACCCTTCATCCAGCAGGAATTCCACATGGTCCACACCCGGGAACTGTTGAAAAAAGTATTGGTGCTAAAGAAACCAAAGAACTTGCGGTGATGGTAGATACATTTCGTCCTTTGAAATTAACAACTACAGCATTGGAAATAGAAAACCAAGGTTATGTGATGAGTTGGGCGGAGTGAGTATGAAATAAAAATTAAAAAAGTAAAAATTCAAAAAGGAGAATCAGCAATTTTTCACTTTTGAATTTTTACTTTTTAATTATAATCCTGATGGTGCTATCTGTTCAATCGCTTCCATAACTTGTTGAAGAATATCTTCTGTGGAATCGTCGTAATTAATCTGTAATGGATCTTTGAATTCAACAGATAATTTCACGTTTCTTTTTTGAATTTTTAATCCTGTTTTGTCGAAAGCTTCTGAAAATCCGTTGATTACAATGGGTACTACAATCGGCTTGTATTTTTTTATGATAAATGCGGTGCCTTTTCTTCCGGGAGCAAATGGGGTAGTGGTTCCTTGAGGAAAAGTAATTACCCAGTTTTTATTTAATGCGTTTGAAATGTTACGTGTGTCGCCGATTTCTAAACCTTTTCGCACTTCACCTGAATCGCTATTCCAACTTCTTTTTACTGTAATTGCTCCAGCAAGGGTAAATATTCTGGCAATAAATGTTTTTTGCATTGTAGTGGTCGCTGCAACATATTTCACACGCGTAAATGGCCAAAGTAAATATGAAGGAAATCCTAATCCTTTATTTTTTTTCCAAGATGATGCACAAAAAATATGAAGAAATGTAATTACATCTGCGAAATAAGTTTGGTGATTGGAAACAAAAAGCACATTTTGTTTTGGCAATTCCTTCAGCTTTTCCATGCCTTTAACCTTGAGTTTGTTTGTAAGATTTATCCTAGGGTAAGAGATTAATCCAATAAAAAAATACAACAAACCCTTTATGAACTTTGACTCAAGAAGCTTGGTTTTAAAATTGTTACGAATTGACATTATTATAATCAGTATTTATTATGATTTCAGCTATTGTATAGGCAAATTAACATGATGTGTAAAAAAAGTAAAACAAATTTGAAAAAATATCTTTGGTCAGCATTTAATAATCTGTAAATTACATTCCGTTAATATAATGATAAACTTTATCTTAATTTTTGTAACGCTAAATTAGTATTATGCAATTGAAATCTACTCAAAAAACCAATGTTGTTTTTTTTATGCAAGCATTGTCAATGTTTGTATTGACTTGTTTTATTTCCTTGTCGCTGTTTTCTCAACAGTATTTTAATGGGAATTTAAGTACGGGCGTTACCTCTAGCAATGGTGTTTCTGCACCTGTTGGGTATGCATGGTCTGAAGTACAAACCGGAAATGAACAAGCAGGATTTGGCGCACAAATTGCAAATAATTTTACCATTGCAGATAATTTTTCGGTAAACGTTGCGTCTTGGACAGTTTCAAAAGTGACGTTCTTTGCATATT
>CALQKL020000111.1 GCA_943331145.2 Chitinophaga pinensis | reverse complement strand
TTAATGGCATCGGCATTAAATACTGAAAAGAAACCAAACAAATGACCTGTGTTGTACACCACAGCATCGTCTAATAAAATTAAGTTTTGATCTGGGCCACCACCACGAACATAAATACCCGAGCTCCCCTCCCCTGCGTTTCTTACACCAGGCAACAACTGAACTACTTTTAATAAATCTACCTCGCCTAAAATTGCAGGAACAGATTTGATTTGATCAATCGGCAAAGTGGTTTTTCCCATTTGTGCAGATTTTACATTGTTGTCTTTCTTTGAAGCTGTTATGACCACTTCTTGAGAAAGAGCTGTAGTAGGCTTTAAGCTGATGTTTAAAGCAGTATCCGAATTTAATAGAATGATGATTTTTTCAGACTGATAGCCGATAAAAGAACAAGTAATTTCGTAGTTACCTTCATTTAATGTTAATGAGTAATAACCAAATGTATTTGACGGAACGCCTTTTGAAATCCCTTTTACAGAAAGCGTAGCACCAATAAGGGTTTCGCCAGAATATACATCTTTTATGTAGCCGTTTATGGTTAATTTTCTTTTGTTGGTAGATTTATCATTTTGTGCAAATATTGAAGTTGATAAACACAAAAAAGAAATCAGCGAAACGCTGATTAAAAAAAAACGCCTCATATAATTATTTTGATTTAATGGTATCTTTTATTTCGCCGCAATGCAACATACCGGATTGATATTTTGGATGGTGTTTTCCCATGTAAGGATTTACAATTTCTTTGTTGTTGCTAATCCAATTTGCGGGCTCTGTATCATTGAAAGCCATTGGACAATTTTGAAGATATAATGCTGGACCTTCGTATTTTATTGCGTTAAAAAATGTTGGGTACATAACATCTGTCATTGCGCTAAAATCTCTACGCATCTCCGTTATGTCTTTTTGTTGTAATAATGATTTTGCATTTGATATGATATCAAGCTTTGTCATGTTAACTGTTTCGTAAACACCAGAAGAATCTTTTTCCAACTCGGAAAGATTCAATGATTCTAACAAACTACAAAATTCAGTCGTTTTTAGTTTTATATTAACTGTATCGTCTTCTACAAAAGCGTCTTTTACGCTCAAGTAATTTACCACCAATTGATTTATAGAAAGATTAAATGTATCAGAATGCGTTTTTAAAACAATAGATACTTGATTGGATTCTGTTTGAGTTACTTCTGATTTTTTTGCAAAGAAAAAATAACAGCCCAATAAAAAAACTGCGATTAACACATAGAAAAAATATTTCTTCATGATTTGTATTTATCACAAAAATATTGCATTGTAGACAATAATGGTGTCATTCATTTTAGAATATCAACTCCATTTTTTATATAACAGAGAATTAAATTGGATTTTTTATTGAATTAAATATTGTGTGCTGTTTTTTTATTCTATCATGTTAAGTTAAACCTATCAACATAAAAAGCTAAATTTGCGAAAATTAAATACAACTCATGTTATTAGGATTACAAAATGTGACTTTCGAATTTGGAGCGAGAACTATTGTTGAGGATGCCACTTGGCATATTCAACCCAATGAACGTATTGGATTAATTGGCTATAATGGTACTGGAAAATCTACCCTTTTAAAAGTATTAACCGGTCAATATACGCCTGCTAAAGGAACCGTGGAAAAAGGCAGAGAAACCAGCATTGGCTTTCTTCATCAGGATTTATTGGGTTTTGATACAGAAGATTCGATTCTTGAAGTGGCGCTTGGTGCTTTTGAACGCGTAAAAGAATTAGAGCGCCAACTCGAAATAATGGGTGAAGAATTGGCCAAAACTGGCGATGAAAAACTCGCCAATGATTATGCCGATTTATTGCATGAAATGGATGTTTTGGATGGCTATAGCATTCACCACAGAACGGAGGAGATTTTACAAGGACTTGGATTTACAAATGCAGAATTACATAAACCATATAAAAATTTTAGTGGAGGTTGGAGAATGCGGGTTTTATTGGCTAAAATGATTTTACAGCAACCCGATGTATTGTTGATGGATGAACCTACGAATCACTTGGATATGCCAAGTATTGAATGGTTGGAAAAATATTTGATGCACTATCAAGGTTCGGTGGTAATTGTATCGCATGATCGTTTTTTCCTAGATAGAATGACGAATAAAATCGTGGAACTTTATCAACAACAATTGCATTTTTACACGGGAAACTACTCTTACTACGAAAAAGAAAAAGAGATTCGTGTAGACATGCAGAAAAAAGCGTTTGAAAATCAACAGGATTACATACGTCAACAAGAAAGATTTGTGGAGCGATTTAAAGCAAAAGCAAGTAAAGCCGCTCAAGCACAAAGTATTGTAAAACGTTTGGATAAATTGGATAGAATTGAAGATGTGGAAATCGAACGTCCAAATATGCGCATCAACTTTGCAGTAGAAAAACAACCAGGCAAAGTGATTTGCACACTTAAAAACATCACCAAAAGATTCAAAGATGTTCATATCGTTGAAAACACGGGTGCAGAAATTGATCGCGGTGACAAGATTGCATTAATTGGTGCAAATGGTAAAGGAAAATCTACCTTATTAAGAATTATAGCAGGTGCTGAAACCTTTGATGGTGATAGAGAATGGGGACACAATGTGATGGAATCGTTTTATGCACAGCATCAGCTTGAAGCGCTTAACATGAACAATGACATTTTAGAAGAGCTAAAAGATGCTAGAAGTGGAAAAAATGATTTGGAATTAAGAAGTTTATTGGGCGCATTTTTATTCAGCGGAGATACTGTTGAGAAAAAAGTAAAAGTATTAAGTGGTGGCGAGAAAGCACGTGTTGCTTTGGCTAAAACAATTGCAAGTAAAGCCAATTTCTTAATGCTGGATGAACCTACGAACCACCTTGATATACATTCTGTAGATTTACTTGTTGAATCGTTAAACAAATACGAAGGCAGTTTGATTTTGGTTAGTCATGATCGTTATTTCATTAGCAGAATTGCGAATAAAATTTGGGAAATTGATGATCAAAAAATACGCGAGTTCAAGGGCACTTATGCGGAATGGGAAGATTGGAAAGAGCGTAAACTAAAAGCGGATGCCGCTTTAAAAAAAAATGATATTCCTGTAGTTAAGGAAGCACCAAAAGAAGTAAAGCCAGTAAATACAAGCATTTCAAATGATGCAAAAAAAGAATTGCAAAAAGTAAAAACCCAATTCAAACAGTTAGAGGAGAAATTGGTTTCTCTAAAATCAACTAAAACGGAATTGGAAAACAAGCTTGCAGATCCAGAAATCTATGGCAACAAAGAGAAATTTATTCAAGCTGAATCTGCATATAAAAAAGCAACTCAAGAATTAGACCAAGCCAATAAAGAATACGAAATTGTATTTGAAAAAATGATGGAGTTGGAAGGGTAAAAAAATTAAAAAGTAAAAATTAAAAAGTAAAAAAATACCTGTTGTTTCGGGTGAACATTTTAAAAAGTAGATTAACCCATTTTTGACTTTTGAATTTTTAATTTTAACTTAAATATTCACTAATGAGCGTTCAGATTCATTCATCTTGGAAAAAAGTTTTAAAGTCGGAGTTTAAGAAACCATATTTTGAACAGTTAACTACTTTTTTAAACACCGAAAAAGCGCAAGGAAAAACGATATTACCTCCTGGATCATTGATTTTTAATGCATTTGAACAAACGCATTTTGATGATGTTCGTGTGGTTATTTTAGGACAAGACCCTTATCATAAAAAAGGCCAGGCGCATGGACTGAGTTTTTCGGTTCCTAACGGCGTACCTTATCCGCCCTCGCTTCAAAATATTTTAAAAGAATTAAAATCAGATATTGGCTTATCGGTTCCAGAAAAAAAAGGCGATTTAACTTGTTGGGCAAAGCAAGGCGTATTGCTATTAAATGCTTCGCTCACTGTTAGAGAAGGCGAACCGCTTAGTCATGAAAAATACGGATGGATGAATTTTACAGACGCTGTAATCTACGCTTTATCTGAACAAAAAAAAGACATTGTATTTTTACTTTGGGGGAAATTTGCCCAACAAAAAGCAGATTTAATCCATCCGGCAAAGCATCATATTTTAACCGCTGCCCACCCTTCCCCATTGTCGGCGCACAAAGGGTTTTTAGGTTGCAAACATTTTTCAAAAACCAATCAATTGCTTATGAAATCAGGACTTGAGCCAATTGATTGGAAACTTGTATAAAATTTAATTTCAACTATACTATAAAAAACTTTTGATTTGAAAACCATTTTTAAAAATATTTTTGCACGTTTTTGGGCTTTATGGGGATTGGTAACTTTTGTAACTACGTTTCTGATTATTTTAATCCCAAGCTTGTTTTATTATTTGTTTAAAAACAAAGTTCGCGGACAAAAATATTTTATATTGATTTCAAATATTTGGATGCGTGTTTGGCTTTGTTTGATTGGTTGCAGATTAACCATCTCAGGAAAACCGAATTTCGAAAAAAATAAAAACTATATTGTTGTTTTCAATCATAATGCTTTATTAGACATTCCACTTTCCGCTCCTTTTGTTCCAGGAGCGCATAAAACAATTGGCAAAGCTTCATTTTCAAAAGTTCCATTGTTTGGGTTGTTTTATAAAATTGGAGCGATTTTGATTGATCGAAAGAATGAAAAAAGCCGAAGCCAAAGTTACGAAGCGATGAAAATGGTATTAAGTAAAGGAATGCACATGTGTATTTATCCAGAAGGCACAAGAAACAGGACCAATCAAGTTTTAAAAATTTTTTTTGATGGGGCATTCAAATTGTCTGTAGAAACACAAAAAGAAATAATGCCGTGTATTATTACCGGTACTAAAATAGCCATGCCAATTGATAAAGTATTTTACCTTTTACCTACAAAATTAAGCATGACCTTCCTGCCGCCTATATCTCCAGATGGTTTTACGGCAAAAACAATGAATGTTCATGTACATGAATTGATGACTAAAGCGTTGTTAGAGAAAAAATAATTCTCTATTACAAATCATAAAAATAACGCGTTCTATTTACTTTGATATCCCTTAATAAGCTTGACTTAGGGCTAATGTTGATGGTGAAGAATTTATATCGGCCAACCGGTGAAATGGAAACCTGCATTTGCCAACAATGTAAATCACGGGATAAATTCATGGAAAGCACACCCAATTCTTTTAAACTAATGTTGTAGGAACCCGACATGCCTATTTTCCATTTAGGTGTAAGATTCATATCGCCATTCCAATTGAAATCTTGATTGATGGTGGTGGTGAATTTTGATGGATTTGTTGGTGATAAATTTCTAAAAAACCGCAATGAATAAGAAAATGAAAGACTCCAAGGAATAGAAAAATCTGCAAATTCGCTGGCATTTTTTTGAATATATGCCGCTTCTTGCTGGTATTCATCCATAGGCATCCCGGTTTGTTGATTTTGGTTTGTTGTTTGTTGATTGTTGTTTGTTGTTTGTTTATCTCCTCCATTAAATCTGCTGTCTAAAGAAACTTGTCCAGATACCAATCTGCCCAAAGAAATCGGTGTTTTTGTCCAGATTAATTTTTTCGTTCTGATGCCACTGCTATTGGTTATATAAGGATCAAAAATGGCGCTGGCTGTGATGCTTAATTTGTTGAGCAAATTGGTTCGAGCTGCGACTTGTAAAAACTCCAATTGAAATGAGTCCTTTAAAAAATTATACGCACCATTGATACTTAATCCATCAAGCAATGAAATTTTTTGTGCTTCTTGAGCCGTATCCTTGCCATTTTTATACTTCATTTGAAGCACGTTATCTATTCCGAAATTCATGCCACCAAATCTTCCGGATGAAAATGAACCCAGTATACTTCTTTCAAAATAGTTGAATTGTGCCGTTCTACCTGTAGTATCTGTTTGAATGGTATAAAAATTTCTAGCATTCATATCTGGTTTATAATTCAATCCAATTGATGGTCTGATTTCATGACGGATGGCTTGTACTTTGCTGTTTTTATTAAAGCCAATCATGCCAAAAATTCGAGAAGTAACGCCAATGCCGTAACTCATCTCTCTTGCTGTGTAAAATCCACGCTGAATGGATGTATCAATTTTTTTATCCGCTGGATTCCATGACAAAGCAAATTTTTCCTGATACCATTTTTCTTGATAGCTAACCCTTGGTGATATTTGAAATGGACCAATAGCGGGCAATGATAACGATATGGGAATATCATGGCTAGCGCCCCATCTAAAATTATTGCTCAATTGTTTGGTTGCTGCAGAAGCTGTATCATAAAAAAACGAAGTGCTTTTGAAAACTGTATTTAATGCTACACCAATATTTTCATACCATTTAGCATCGCCAACGGCTTCTTTCTTTCTAAATGGGTACAATGTATTTACACTGAAATTGGCATCTGGAAATCTGAAGTTTATCAAATTCAAATTGGTATTTTGGTCATGGTTTGCACTAACCTGAAAATTAAAGGGCTTGTCTTTCCAAACTTTTGAATACGATATTGAAGAATTCAATGTGTTATTGAAATTGGTGGTAGGACTATTGGGAACCTGCCTATTAAATTTAGAACTTCCTGCATTTACAAAAGCGTTAAACGTAACGCCAGGTCGGGCTTTCATATCAGCGGTATGGCTCCAATTAATTTTAAATGTATTGTTTTTTGAAAAATCAGGATCCCCTTTAAAACCATTTTTCAAGCTCATCATATTGATAGAAAAATTTCCTTGGTATCGATATTTTTTAAAATAGCGCGGACTAACGCCGAATGTCCAACCGCCATAAGAGTATAATGTACCCCTAGCAACAACGTCCCAATTGTCACTTAAAATTTTATAATAACCAACACCTTCCATGGCCAAACCAAGTTGATCATTAGCGGTGAAATTGGGAGAAATAAAACCAGAATGACGTCCTTGAGTTAGGGGATACAATCCAAATGGAAGCACAACAGGAATTGGAACGCCTTCAATTTCGGGATGTACTGGACCAGTAAACGCCATTTTTTTATTGATGAATTTAATTTTGTTGCTTACAAAAGCGAAATGTGGTGTATCTAAATTACACGTTGTAAATCGACCATTCTTGGCAAAAAATTCACGTTCATTTATCTTCTTAATTCTCTCCCCATACACAAACATTTCCCCTTGTTGCGTGTACGTT
>CALQKL020000110.1 GCA_943331145.2 Chitinophaga pinensis | reverse complement strand
ACGGATAAAAGTAATCGCCTTGTTTCCATTTTCTAAGTATAAACGGAAAATGGATATTTTTCAAATCCAATAATGCAATAGCCGAATCATTTGATAATTGAGTAGAAGATGTATTTTCAATAGTTATTTTGTTTGATCCAAAATGCACAATCTTGGTATCAGATTCAATAATAAAAACGGGTTCATCTTGGGTTTCATTTGGAGAAATGATTAACCAATTCCTATTTTTTAAAATCCGATGAGTACCAGACATAACATACTTTCCAGAATCTGCATGAAGTAGATTTACGGCATCTTTCAATTGCGACGAAGTGAAATTGTATGGTTTGATGATTTCAAAAAGTATGGTTTCAAAAGCATCAATCTTAAGTAATTTTAAAACCGGAATATGAATCTCATTTCCTTTACGTTCCAGCAATTTCGATTTAATATTTAAAATGGCATTGTCATAAATAACAGCGATTTCATTAAATCTTTTAATGTTGTTTTGAATATTTGCTTTTGCTTCAGGAATTACATTTTCAATTAATGGGATGATTTGGTTTCTAAAAAAATTCCTGGTGTATTTATCTGATTCGTTAGAAACATCTTCACGCCATTGGCAATTGTTTGATTGTGCATAATCTATAAGTTCGGATTTATTGGCGAACAATAAAGGGCGAACAATTTTTCCGCCAATGCCTGCATGATTAGATTGTATTCCTTTCAACCCATTTATTCCAGTGCCTTTGAAGAAATTCATCAAGATGGTTTCTAGATTATCATCGGCATGATGTGCAGTTAAAATATTTGTTATAGCAGAATCGTTTGAAAGGATATCATTAAACCATTCATAGCGAAGATTTCGTGCCGCTAATTGAATGTTTTGTTTATTTTCTGCAGCATAATTTTCAGTTTCAAATTTCACCACATGGTATTTCACTTTGTATTTACTGGCCAATTCAATTACAAATTTTTCATCAGCTTCGCTTTCCTCTCCTCTCAATTGAAAATTACAATGCGCCATTTCAAAATTTAATCCTGCACTGAAACACAAATCACATAAAACCACAGAATCTACTCCTCCACTAACAGCAATAAGAAGCTTGTCTGTTTTTTTAAACAAGCCATTAGCAATAATATGTTGGACAAATAGAGAAAGTAAGTTCAATGTTTAAATGATTTCTGTAAAAATAAATCTTAATTCGCGAAATAAGTAAGTAATTAATCGGATTGAAAATTTGTATAAGATTGATTTTTTTAAAATGATTAAACAAACAAAGTAAATAAAATAAAAAAGGTTGTTAAAACAATTATAGGAATAAAATAAAACCAAATATTAATTTATTTTCATCTCCGAAAAATTTTCAGGTAATATGAAAAAAATTAAAATCGCAATTATTATTCTAGTTTGCCTTTGCTTACTAGCCATTCCATTTAAAGATCGCATAAAAAATAGCATTTTTTTCTTGTATGGGAAATTGATGAATATTGGCCATAGAAAAAACAATACAAATTGTAAAAATTGCGACATATTATTTAATGATGGAATTAATGCGCATGAAAAAGCATATAAACATGAAGGCATAAAAGAACAAAAAACTGATGAGGGACTTATTCAACTCGGCAAAAAAAACATATTAAAAAGTATTGAAAGCAATGAATTTTATGTTGTTCAGGATTTAACGCATTCACAACCATTATTACTTCCAAAGGCAATAGATTTTATTAACGAACTATCTATTTTATACCAGCAAAAATGCACTGAAAAAAATATAGATTATGTGCGATATGAAATTACTAGTGTGTCTAGATCTATAGCGTCTGTAAAAAGACTGGAAAAAGTAAATGAGAATGCTATTGATAACAGTCCTCATTTAAGAGGAAAAACATTCGATATGAGTTGGCGTGAATTTGGCGGCAATAAAGAGCAATTGAAATTGTTCATAAGTGCTTTAAACGAATTAAAAAGTCAGAAAAAATGCTTTGTAAAGTTTGAAAGAAATGGATGCTTACATATTACTGTGAATTAAACAATCTCCGTAATTAATCAACAATATAAAATCGAAACAAAAAAAGTTGATGAAATTAAAAATCCTATTATTTTTGGTATTCATGGGCTTATTAAGCAGTTGTGACCCTTATAGAAGAATAAGAAAGCACATTCCAAAAAGGCAAATTAGAAAAGCAATGAGGTATTCAGATAGTTAATTGTAATTTTAAAAATGGAGAACGATTTATGATGAAACAATGTCTACATCCAGCATACAGTGTCACGGATTAATCTCAATTTGTGTATTTATTTTTACAGCATTATAAAGTTCATCTATTTCTTCGTCGGTCACTGCTATACAGCCCGATGTCCAATCAAACCAACGATGAAATTTACCAATAAATCCCAATCCATTTAGAAGCCCGTGAATTTTCACATCATCACCAGCTTCCTTTCTAATTCGATTAGCATTTGCTTTATCTGTTTTATTGGGATAAGAAATACCTAGGTTTTTATGGAAATCACTGTTTGAATTTTTGTCATCAATTATATAATTGCCTTCAGGAGTTTTTTTATCCCCTTTAAATTCTTTATGTCCAATTGGCGCTTTACCTAATGAAATTTTATAAGTTTTAATTAAGGCGCCATCTGAATATGCCAACATTTGTCTTTTAGATTTAAAAACAACCAATTTGTTAATTTGAATATTGGGTGGAAGTTTCTTTTCTGGAAAAAAGTAATAAACAATTAATCCGAAAATTATTAGAAATATGGCAAGTGATATTTTTTTTCGATTTGTCATTTAATTTTCGAATTTAGTTTAGACAATGATAAAATCAAATTTCAAAATACAGTGTTAATTGAAGTCAATTTAAATAAATTTTTAGATTAATACTGTTAGGCATTTGCAAATTAGAAAACCCTTAAAATAATGTTGGTTAAATAAAGAAGCGTATTTTTTACTTCGACGCCAAATAGATAAAAATAATCACGAGAATAACAATAATGGTTATTAAAGTACCGCAACCCGAACTAAGTGTATCTAAAAACCCATCCCCTTTGTTTCTAGACAATAGCCCAATTAAAAAAGCAATAAGAATAATTACAAAAATAAACTGCATAAACAATTCGAATTTATTAAAATCAAATTTATTTGTTTTTAATTGTATTTGATGGAAATTTTGATTTTGAAAAATCTTTATACAATTTTACTAGTGAGCGGAAAGTATTAAAAAGAAGAAATGTAAATCAGTGCGGGAAACAGAATGAGAGCGAAGAAAAAAGTCAGAACTCCATGACCGCTCTCGCTTTCATTCTCGTTCTGACTTTTTGTACCACGTACGGGACTCGAACCCGTGATTCCTCCGTGAAAGGGAGGCGTCTTAACCTCTTGACCAACGCGGCATTTGATTTCGGGAGTGCAAATATATGATTGATATACTTTTCAACCAAACTAATTTTAAAATAATCGTAAAAAAGATAAAATCTCTTGAATTACCTTAAGCAGACTATTCATTAGATTAGAATTTTCTGATGTTATTTAGCTTTAAAAATTTAAAAATATATTGGCCAATAAGCCACTATTATATTGAAACACATTTTTACTGTCAATCTCCCTGCTTAATTGCACAATTTGATTTAAATATCCCAATTCAAACTTTGCAGTTTCATTTAACTTGTATCCCAACAAAGCCCCTATCCTATTTTGATCAAAAATATTTTCCCCTACATTTTTCCCAAAACCTAAAAACACCTCATCATAAAAACCTATGTACGGCTTTTTCACTTGAGATTTAGTACAGCCAATTGGGATTTGAAGTCTAAACATATATCTAATCCGATTTAAAAATACATATTCATCTTCTTTTGTTAGGTCAGCACTTGAGTATTTCCCATTAAAACGTTGTTCTAGCATAAATCGATTCGATAAATCTGCTGAATGAAACTTATTCTGTATGCTTATCATTTCAAATATGCGATGTTCTGTAAATTGTTTACCCAAAGCATTTATTGGATAATCCCCATAAGAAAATGTTTCTACATTTGCATAGCCCAATCTGAACAAAATGGATTTATCTGGCTGAAAATTGATGCCGGTTCTAAATAAATTCTGTTGCCCATTTTTTGCAAAATCAACTCTTCTGAATTGAAATTCGGCATGAATGCTCCATTTAGAATTTAATTTAGTGGTTGTAAAAATATTATACCATCCAATACTATTGTTGTCTTTCAATCTTTTTTGCTGTGCGTTGCAGAAATGAAATAAAACCAAATTGCTAATTACCAAAAATGCCTTAATTCCCATATAATTATATCGATTTTTTAATTTAAAATACCACAGACATTACATTTGATATTAAATGTATCATTAATTTGAATTGAAAATTATAAGCGTTACAAATGAGCTACATAAAAACTATCCATCATGGTCCCCAAAAAATAAAAACGCCTCGTAAATTATTCATTTACAAGGCGTGATTTTTGTTGGTTGCGGAGCGGACGGGACTCGAACCCGCGACCTCTGCCGTGACAGGGCAGCATTCTAACCAACTGAACTACCGCTCCTTAATACCACTTTAATAACAATTTTATTCGCTTTTTAAAGGATTGCAAAGATAAGGAGTTTTGTTTTTTAAAAACAAAAATTTTTAAAAAAAATTGTATCACTTAATTTTACAAGTAACTTGCCAAACTAATACTTGTTAAACGAATACTTTTAAAATATGCCTCAATTAAAAAACAGACAATACCTCGAGTTTGAAAAACCCGTTAAAGATCTTTATGATCAAATCGAACAATTACAAACTACCCAGGAGCAATCCCAAACAGATATGTCATCATCGATTTCGGCTTTAGAACATAAAATTGAACTCGTTAAAAAAGAAATTACAGATTCCCTTACGCCATGGCATCGCGTTCAATTGAGCCGACATCCAGATCGCCCTTATACATTGAAATATATTGAAAAAATGTGCACCAATTTTGTTGAACTTCATGGTGACAGAAACGTAAAAGACGACAAAGCCATGGTTGGCGGTTTTGCTCAATTGGGCGACAAAACAGTTATGTTTATCGGGCAACAAAAAGGAAACAATACCAAAACCCGACAAATCAGAAACTTTGGCATGGCTAATCCTGAAGGATATAGAAAAGCCCTTCGCTTGATGAAACTTGCCGAGAAATTCAATAAACCAATCGTTACATTAATTGATACGCCTGGTGCTTATCCTGGAATTGAAGCCGAAGAAAGAGGGCAAGGTGAAGCCATTGCCAGAAATATTTACGAAATGATTTCCCTAAAAGTACCTGTGATTTGTGTTATTATAGGAGAAGGTGCTAGTGGTGGTGCATTGGGCATTGGTGTTGGCGATAAAGTAGTGATGATGGAAAATACTTGGTACACCGTAATCTCTCCAGAAAGCTGTAGCAGCATTTTATGGCGCACATGGGAGAAAAAGGAAATCGCAGCCAATCAACTTCGTCTAACCGGCACCGATATGCTTAACTTCGGACTTGTAGATCAAGTTATTCCTGAACCATTGGGTGGTGCGCATTGGGATTATGATCAAGCAGCACAAAATCTAAAAGATTATTTAATTCCGATGATAAACGAACTGGAAAAAGTTCCTGCAGAGGAAAGAGTAAATACAAGAATTGAGAAGTTTGGTAAAATGGGATTTTGGGAAGAGAAAACTGTTTAATAAAAATTACTATCATTAAATCTAGAAGCATAAAATTTATACATGTTAAAAATTGCGGTGTTTGGTACTGGCCACTTGGGGAAATTTCACTTAAACAATTGGAAAGAAATTGAAGGCGTGGAATTGGTTGGTTTTTTTGACCCCAACGATGAAAATGCAAAAGTTATTGAAGGCACCTATCAGCTCAAAAGATTTTTAGACCCCTCGGCACTTATGGATGTCTGTGACGCTGTCGATATTGTAGCGCCAACGATTCATCATTTTGAATTGTGTAAAATGGCGCTTCGAAAAGGCAAGCATGTTTTTGTAGAGAAGCCATTGGCAAACACCATGGAAGAAGCACGCGAACTGGTTAAACTTGCAAAAGAATCAAACCTTAAATTTCAAGTTGGACATGTAGAAAGATTCAATCCAGCTTTTCTTGCATTGAAGGGTTACACGCTAAAGCCCATGTTTATTGAAGTACATCGCCTTGCCGAATTTAATCCGCGCGGTACCGACGTTAGCGTAGTTTTAGATTTAATGATTCACGATATTGATATCATTTTACACCTTGTAAATAGCAATGTAAGTTATATTTCAGCTAACGGTGTAGCCGTAATGAGTGAAACCCCAGATATAGCCAATGTGCGTATTGAGTTTGATAATGGTTGTGTAGCCAATCTTACCAGCAGTAGAATTTCACTTAAAAAAATGCGTAAAATAAGATTGTTTCAAAAGGACGCTTATATTGGCATTGACTTCTTGGATAAAAAAGCAGAAATCATTCGACTCAATCAACCCGATGATAAAAATGATTTTAGCTTCGATATAGAAACCAATCATGGCACAAAATCAATTGGAATTTCAAACCCAAAAGTTGAAGCGGTAAATGCCATAAAAATGGAACTGGAATGTTTCAAAAATGCAATCATAAACAACCACGAAACACCTGTAACGATTATTGATGGTTTCAGAGCAATGGAAGTGGCACATCTAATACTAGAAAAAATAAACAGCAAACAACATTGATTTCAAAGTAAAATTTAAAAAGAAAAAATTAAAAAAGGCTTATTTATAATTTTCGACTTTTCACTTTTGACCTTTGAATTTTGAATTCGCAAATGAAACAACCCAAAATCAATATCATTTGGATTATTTTAACTGATCTGTTGATCTGTTGTTTCACTTGGCTTTGCTTTTATTATTTACGCACTTTAATTTACCATTACAATTTTAGAATTCCGCAGGGCTTTTATATTGGTGGAATTTTATACGTAACCAGTTGGCTGACGTTATATTTTTTATGTGGTTTTTACAACTCCATTTACCACAAATCTAGATTAACTGAACTTTCTAAAACGTTTTTGGCAAGTTTAATTGGCTGTTTATTCTTATTGTTTTTTTTCATTTTGAAAAACCCTCACGACAATAATAATTCTTATTATCTCGAATTTTTCAGCTTGCTGATTCCCATATTTTTTTTAACCTCTATTGCTCGGTTTTT
>CALQKL020000109.1 GCA_943331145.2 Chitinophaga pinensis | reverse complement strand
TGTTTCTCTAATTTCAACGTTTGCCAAAATTTTCTCTTCTACAGTTGGCTCTAACATACCTTCCATTGCCGATCTAATTTCTTCGATGGCGTTATAGATAATTGAGTAAAGCTTAATTTGGATGGATTCGTTTTCTGCTAAACGTGCAGCTTGCATTGAAGGACGCACATTGAAACCAATGATAATCGCATCCGACGCATTCGCCAAGGTAACATCACTTTCTGTAATCGCACCTACCGCTTTATGAATCACTTTTATAACAATTTCTTCTGTACTTAATTTTTGTAGTGAATCACTCAACGCTTCAACCGAACCATCCACATCACCTTTTATAATTACATTCAATTCTTTAAAGTTACCCAATGCCAAACGACGTCCAATTTCATCCAACGTAATGTGTTTCTTAGCACGCATACCTTGTTCACGTAAAATTTGTCCACGTTTGTATGCTGTTTCTCTTGCTTCTGCTTCATCCGCAAAAACCTTAAAGGTTTCACCAGCTTGAGGAGCTCCATTCAAACCTAATAATAATACTGGTGTTGATGGAGGAGCAGATTCCACACGTTGGTTACGCTCATTGTACATTGCTTTTACTTTACCGAAGTATTGTCCAGAAACAATCATGTCCCCTTGTTTCAATGTGCCATTTTGCACTAAAATTGTAGCTACATAGCCTCTACCTTTATCAAGCGATGCTTCTATAATTGTACCTGATGATTGTTTTTCAGGGTTGGCTTTTAATTCAAGCAAATCTGTTTCCAACAATATCTTTTCAAGTAACAAATCGATATTCATTCCTTTACGAGCACTGATTTCTTGGCTTTGAAATTTACCGCCCCAGCTTTCCACCAAAATATTCATTGAAGCAAGTTGTTCTTTGATTTTTTCTGGATTGGCGCCGTCTTTATCTACTTTGTTTATGGCAAATATCATCGGCACATTAGCTGCTTGAGCATGCGAAATGGCCTCTTTGGTTTGTGGCATAACCGCGTCATCCGCAGCAACCACAATAACCGCAATATCTGTAACCTTAGCACCACGGGCACGCATAGCCGTAAACGCTTCGTGACCAGGCGTATCTAAAAACGTGATAGCACGTCCATCAGGCAATGTAACTTCATACGCACCGATATGCTGTGTAATTCCTCCTGCCTCACCTGCGATAACATTTGTTTGTCTGATATAATCAAGCAAAGATGTTTTACCATGATCTACGTGACCCATGATGGTAACAATCGGTGCTCTTGGTTTTAAATCTTCAGGATTGTCAATCTCTTCATCTACTTCAAGTTCAGCTGCATCATCAACCCCAATAAATTCTACTTCATAATTAAATTCGCTAGCAACAAGTTCAATAACATCGGCTTCCAAACGCTGATTGATGGAAACCATGATTCCCAAGTTCATACATTTGCTAATGATGTCGGCAAAGCTTACATCCATTAAACCGGCCAATTCACTTACTGATATAAATTCTGTTACTTGTAATTTGTTTGAGATTTCGCCATCGCCCATATTTTCGGCCATCTCTTCACGCTTAGCTTTACGATATTTCGCTTTTAAGCTTTTTCCTCTTCCTCCGGCACCTGCAAGTTTTGCTTGGGTTTGTTTTAATTTCTCTTGTATTTCTTTTGCGTCAATAATTTTATCTTCCTGACGTTTTGGAGCTGCACCACCAGTTGATGGGCGTTGGAAACGATTGCCACCTTGTTGTGGATTGTTACCTTGTTGACCAAATGGAGGTCTGTTGGGTTGCCCTCCACGATTATCTGGTAAAGCTTTGTTTCCTCTATTTGGTTGACCTGGCTGACTGGTATTATCACCTGGCTTCTTTTGAATTGGAATACGCTTGCGCTTTTGTTTCTCTTCGTTTGTTTCGCGCTTTGGACGGGTATCGTTGTTAACTGGTAAAACAATTTTACCTAAGATTTTTGGACCTGTTAATTTATCTGCTTGAATGTTTTCAATAACAGCTACAGAAGGATCTTCTTTTAAAGGAGTAGTATCAACAACAGCTTCTACTTTAGGTTTGGTAGCTTCTGGCTCTTGAGTTGTAGGAGCGTCATCTGCTTTAGGTGATTCAACCGTTTTTGATGCTTTTTTTGCAGGTTCTTTTTTAGTTGCTTTTTTAGGTCTGCTTGAAGAATCGATTTGATTTAAATCAATTTTATCTAAAATCTTTAACCCTTCAATTTCTGGAGCAACTATTTTTGTGATTTCCGGATCTTTCTGTGTGTCTGTTTGTTCTATTTCAGAAACTTCAGCTACTGGCTTTTCTACTGCAAAATTATCCACTTTTGGTGTTTCCGATGCAGGCGATTCCACAACAGGCGTTTCAACTATTTCAGGTTTTACTTCGTCAGCTACAGCCGCTGCCTTAGGTTTTTCATCTTTTTTCTTAATCGACAAATCTTCTTCGTCGCGTTTTTTCTTTGGGTCTCCACCAGCACCTTTTGGCAAATCTACTTGCTCTGCTTTTTGCTTTGCTGCCTTATCTTGCTGAAATTCGGATTGTAGCACACGGTACATATCCTCAGACAGTTTTGTTGATGGCTTTAGCTCATCAGCATTGAAATTTTTTGACACAAGAAATTCGATCAAGGTATTGGTACCTATGTTAAATTCCTTGGCTGCTGCCATTAATCTGGGCGTAATTACTTCTGACATTCTTTGATATTAAAACGACACTTTTTTGAGTCGCTTGCTTTTTTTAAAAATTCAATCTTATTCTCTTTCAAACTCTTCAGTTAATATTCTTCTAACTTCTGCAATGGTTTCTTTTTCAAGATCTGTACGGCGTTCTAATTCATCTGCATTAAGTGCCAATACTGAACGAGCGGTATCACAACCAACACGCTTAAACTCGTCGATGATCCATGATTCAATTTCATCACCGAATTCTTCTAAATCGATATCATATTCTTCCTCTTCACCTTCGTTATCACGGAATACATCAATTTCATAACCTGTTAATTCGCAGGCTAATTTAATATTTACCCCTCTTCTACCAATTGCCAAAGAAACTTGATCTGGTTTTAAAAACACATTTGCATGTAGTTTTTCTGTATCCAAATCTATACTTGTAATTTTTGCTGGTGTTAAAGAACGTTGAATCATTAATTGGATATTTGTTGTCCAATTGATTACATCAATATTTTCATTTTTCAATTCTCTAACGATACCATGAATTCTACTTCCTTTCATACCAACACAAGCACCAACTGGATCAATTCTATCATCATAACTTTCAACAGCTACTTTTGCTCTTTCTCCTGGATCTCTAACTATTTTTTTAACAACGATTAAGCCGTCAAATATTTCAGGCACTTCAATTTCTAGTAGTTTTTCTAAGAAAACTGGACTTGTACGAGAAAGAATAATGATTGCCTGACTGTTTTTAAGTTCTACTTTTTTCACAACTGCGCGAACGGTATCTCCTTTTTTGAAATAATCGCTTGGAATTTGTTCTGTTTTTGGAAGTAGCATTTCATTGCCATCTTCATCAAGAATCAAGACTTCTTTTTTCCAAACCTGATAAATTTCACCACTAACGATATCGCCTACACGATCTTCGTATTTTTTGATCAATACGTTTTTCTTTAAATCGTTGATACGAGCAGCAAGTGTTTGCTTTCCTGCTAAAATTGCTCTTCTGCCAAATTCAGCTTGAATATCTACTTCTTCATACAACACTTCACCAACCTGATAATCTGGCTCAATCAAAATTGCGTTTTTATATTCAATTTCAGTTAAGGTGTTGTACAAATCGTCGTCATCTACAATGGTTCTTCTACGAAATATTTCCAAATCACCTTTTTGGTCATTTACGATTACGTCGAAATTTTCGTCGCTACCGTATTTTTTTCTGATAAGGGTTTTAAAAACATCTTCCATCACTTTCATAAGTGTAGGACGATCTATACCTTCTGCTTCTTTGAACTCCTGAAATGATTCAATCAAGTTAATGCTTGCCATAATCCAATCCGAACTTCCCTACTTTTTTTAGGGCCTCCCCGGAAGAGGTTTTTTAGTTAATTAAAATTTTATCAAAACTTTTGTTTGCTTAATATCCGAAAAAGGTATTATTTGTTGGTGTTCAACCATTTTTTTACCTTTTCCTTCTGTATATCCGATTGTTAATTCATTTTCATTCACTTCCAATAATTGTCCTTCTTTTTTGGAGGCATCATTAAAAGTTACTTCAACATTTCTACCCACATTTTTTTTGTACTGACGAAACAATTTTAGTGGTTCATCTATACCCGGACTAGACACTTCCAACGAAAAATCGCCTTCTGGATATAGGGCCATTTCCTCCATGTGTTTGTATAGTGCTCGGTTTATTTTGATACATTTTTCAATTCCCAATCCCCCGTCTGCATCTAAATAAATTTTATAGTTGTTGATGGGCTTTACTTTTATCTCAACTAAAAAAATATCATCGGTTAAAAGCGATTGTAGCAATTGACTAATGGTATCGAAATGAGCTATTGTATTCATGTGTGTATTATAGTTTTCTTTTTGCCACATGTTATACCCTTGATACTCATCACCGGTTGGCCATAAGCTTTTCTCTTATGGGTATTTCATATTATTAAAAAGGAGAAGGGAACGCTTCCGTTCCCTTCAATTATCATTTTACAGCACAAATATAGGCATTGATTGTTTATCAGCCAAACTCGATTTGTAATTATTTTAAAAATTAACGAGTTTTTTCTGGATTGAGTTTTAACTTTGGGCTATGTTTAAATTACTGGTTGAATTATTTCTTTTTTATCTTTTATACAAATTCATTTTCGAATTGGTGATTCCAATCTTTAGAACTACGCGTGAAGTGAAAAAGAAAATGAATGAGTTTCAGCAAAACATGCATAAAACAGCTGAAAATAACCGCACTTCAAATGAAAATACAGCCAAATCAACTACTTCAAAACCTAAAAGCGATGATTATATCGATTTTGAGGAAGTAAAATAATGCTTTAACCAATAAATTAATTATTAAGCATCAAAGGCATCACCAACATCAATAAATCTTCGTTTTCATTTTGTTCTGTTGGGCGAATTATTCCTGCTTTTGAAGATGTACTCAATTCCATATTGATTTCTTCTGTTTCAGCGCCATTCAACATTTCAATTAAAAACTTGGCATTGAAAGCGATTTGCAAGTTCTCGCCATCATATTGACATGCCATTCTTTCATTTCCTTCATTGCTAAAGTCTACATCTTGGCTTGTTAAATGAAGCTCGTTTCCATTTATGCTGATTGCTATATGATTGGTGCTTTTATTACTAAATACACTTACACGTCTTAATGCATTTTGGAAATCATGCTTATTTACAACCAATTTGTATGGATTATCAGTTGGAATGACTACCCTATAATCTGGGAATCTTGCATCAATCAAGCGACAAATCAATTCTGTATTGCCATGTGTTACAAATAAATGATTGTTATTGTAAGAAACCGTTAGTTCGTCTTCATTTAGTGGCAATGCACTTTTTAAAAGATTTAATGGTTTTTTAGGTACGATAAACGTGTGATTTTCTGAGCAAGAAACATCTTTTCTTGAATATCTAACCAAACGATGTGCATCTGTAGCAACTAAAGTAACGCCTTTTTTTTCATCCAATTCAAAAAACACCCCTGTCATTGCAGGTCTCAAATCATCTGTACTTACTGCAAAAATGGTTTTATTGATTGCTGTAACCAATCCAGAAGAAGAAATCACAAATGAATTGGCGTTTTCTTTTTGAGGTTCGCGTGGGAAGCTTTCTGGATTTTCGCCCATCACTTTATACTTACCATTATCGCTGGTTATTTCGATTCCGAAATTCTTATCTATACTGAATGTTAAGGGTTGATCCGAAATGTTTTTAAGCGAATCCATCAATAATTTAGCAGGAATACAAACCTTTCCATCTTCTTTTGATTCGATTTGCATGCTAATTTTCATCACCGTTTCAAGGTCTGTTGCTACTACAGTAAGTTTGTTGTTTTCTATTTCAAACAAAAAGTCTTCAAGAATTGGCAAAACTGGATTGCTGTTGATAACGCCACTGATTTGTTGTAATTGCTTCAATAATACTGAAGCCGACACGATAAATTTCATAAACTTATTTTAATAAACAAAGATAATTTAATGATTGTAATGATACGAAGATAATTTGTTCCTAATTTCAACATTCAAAAAAATAATTTTCAACATTTGAGTAAAGTTTTGAACATAGGCATTGAAAAATCGACTGAAAAAATAAAGCATTACTGTGCTTATCAGGAGCGAAGTCATCAGGAAGTAAAGGATAAATTGTACAGTTTTGGATTGTACCCTGAGCAAGTAGATGCTGTTATATCGGAATTAATCACCGAAAACTTTTTAAATGAGGAAAGATATGCCATTGCTTTTTCGAGGGGAAAGTTCAACATCAAAGATTGGGGAAAGCAAAAAATAAAATTTGAATTAAAGAAAAATCGGGTTAGTGATTACTGCATCAAAATTGGATTGAGTACAATTGATGAAGACGACTATCAAAAAAAATTGGAGAAATTGTTAATTGCCAAATCAAATACTTTGAGCTCCGAAAAGAATATTTTCATTAAAAAGAAAAAGATTCAATCTTTTCTGATGCAAAAAGGATACGAAACTTCTTTGATAAATGATTTGCTACAAAAATTATAATGAATATGTCTGAAGAATTAATGATTTATACTGGAAATAAGAAAGAACAATACCAAAGTTTGTTGCCACAAATTAAAAGCATTATCGAAAACGAAACGGATTTTATTGCGAATTTGGCCAACATTTCAGCTTGTTTAAAAACGCAATTCAATTGGCTCTGGGTAGGGTTTTATTTGGTAAAAGATGATGAATTGGTTCTGGGACCGTTTCAAGGCCCGATTGCCTGTACCCGCATAAAAAAAGGAAGGGGCGTTTGTGGAAGTGCATGGCAAGAAATGAAAACAATTATTGTAGAAGATGTAGAAAAATTTCCTGGTCATATTGCCTGCAGCAGTTTATCGAAATCAGAAATCGTTTTGCCCATCATTAGAAACAACATTGTAATTGGCGTTTTGGATGTTGATAGCGAACACCTTGGTTTTTTTGATGAAGTGGATCGGGGGTTTTTGGAGGAGGTTGTTGGTTGGGTATAAGAGGTTTGTTGTTTGTTG
>CALQKL020000108.1 GCA_943331145.2 Chitinophaga pinensis | reverse complement strand
TTTTCTCCATCATTTTCTCCAAAATGTTTTTTTTCATAATCGCCATGTGTATCGGCGAAATGATGGTTGTATTTGGTTTTAATAACTCGCAATCTTCTTCACTAACCGGTGCACTTTTTACAATAATATCGCAATTGAAAATTTCTTTTTTATCATAAACAATTTTTGTACCTACTTCACTAAAATCATGATCACTGTAATTGGAACCCAATCCAGCATTGCTTTCCATCGCCACCTGATGACCATTAGCAATCAATACGCCTGCTGCCTCTGGGGTAAGCGCAATCCGATTTTCATTAAAAGAATTTTCTTTGGGCATGCCAATAAACAACGACTCGCCTTTTCCTTTTACATCCAGTTTCTCTTCAAGGGTTTCATAAGTAAATGAATTTGATACAAAAGGTTTTGTTGTTGCCATGGTAAAAAATAAATTAAAAAGTAAAAATTTAAAAGTGAAAAGTAAAAAGTCAAAATAGTTGATATCCCTTTTTTGATTTTTTAATTTTTAATTTTCACTTTGCATCTTCAAATTACAAAATTAATTTGAGCTTCCTATGATTGGAATCTACAGATTCAATAAAACAATGTATGATATTTTCTGGCCATAATGCTTTAGCGCGCTCAGGCCATTCCAAAAAACAATAATGCCCAGAATATATGCAATCTTCAACACCTGCGCCAATCGCCTCATTCGCATCTTTTAATCGATATAAATCTATATGATAAAATGGGTTTCCGTTTGGCAAATGGTACTCGTTAATGATTGAAAATGTTGGACTACTCAAATTATCTTTAATGCCCATTTCCAAACAAATGGCAGAAATAAGGGTGGTTTTTCCCGCACCCATTTCTCCATGAAAAGCAACACAACAAGGCTTTGACATTTCTTTAATCAAGCTTTCGGCAACTTGATTTATTTCGGATAAATTAAAAGTGATTTCCATCATACAAATATATTTTCAGATTTATTAACTAGTTCATTATTTTAAACTTATATTTTTGTAGCATGAATCAAATAGATTGGCAAGTAGAAGGGATGGATTGCAGCAATTGCGCCATAAGCATCCGAAAGTTTCTTGAAAAAAAAGGAATGCAAGCCGTTTCTGTTAATTCAATTGATGGAAAAGTGCTGTTTTCTAATGAACCCAATCTTCCTTTAACTGAACTTAAATCAGGTATTGAAGCGCTAGGTTATCAAGTGGTTTCCGAAAATACTGCGAAAACTGAAACGAAAAAAAAATGGCTGCACAACAATAAACAAAGGTTTCTATTTACCCTTCCGTTTACTGCCATATTGATGCTGCACATGTTTCATCTAAGGCTGCCGCTGCATTGGTTAAATAATCCTTGGTTACAACTTATTTTATGTTTGCCTGTATTTATTTTGGGCATGAAATATTTTGGTAAAAGTGGTTTGAACAGTCTGCTAAATGGCGTTCCCAACATGAACGTATTGGTGGCTTTAGGTGCCCTAGTTTCATTTGTGTATTCAATCGTTGGTGTTTTTGTTTTGCATGATAATCAATATCTTTTTTTTGAAACCACCGCTTCAATTATCACGCTCGTTTTTTTAGGCAATTATCTAGAAGAATCATCGATGCAGGCCACACAAAAATTGTTGAAATCTTTAACCAAGGCGCAAAAAATCATGGCAAACATGATTGCGTTTGATGGCGATCATCAAGAACTTATTTTTCCAATTGAAAATACACAACTAAAAACTGGGGATTTAATTTTAATAAAAACGGGGGAACAAGTTCCTATAGATTGTAAAATATTATGGGGTGATTGTGCAGTTGATGAATCTATTATTACAGGTGAAAGTTTGCCCATTTCCAAAACAAAAAAAGATTTTTTAATTGGAGGCAGTTTGTTGGATGAAGGATCAGTAAAAGCGCAAGTTACGGCTACCGGAAATGAAACCGTTTTATCAGGTATTGTGAAAATGGTTCAACAGGCGCAATCTCAAAAACCGCCTATGCAAAAATTGGCGGATAGAATAAGTGCCATCTTTGTTCCAACTGTAATTGGTATCGCCATTGTCGTATTTTTAATAAATTATTTTTTTGTTGATGTAGCTTTAAACGATGCCATCATGCGCGCCATTGCTGTACTCGTAATCTCTTGTCCTTGTGCAATGGGATTAGCTACGCCTGCTGCAATTTCAGTAGGATTAGGACGCGCGGCTAAAAAAGGAATCATCTACAGAAATGCTTCAACTTTGGAATCATTTAAATCCATACGACAAATCGTTTTTGATAAAACAGGCACTTTAACAACGGGAAAATTTGCCATTCAACAATGCGAAACTACAATTGATGAAAATGAATTTATGTCTATTGTTTTTTCAATGGAAAAATATTCAACACATCCCATTGCTCAATCTATTGTAAACGCTTGGAGCAAATCAACATTAATCAGATGGAAACAAATTGAAGAGATAAAAGGTATTGGCATTAAAGCGCTAGATGACCAAAACAATATGTACGAAATTGGTTCTAAAAAGATTTTACCAGCAGAAATAAATGCAGACAACCATCATATTTATCATTTAAAAAATAAAGCATTAATTGGCTGGATTGATGTGATGGATGAAATTAGACCTGAAGCAAAAAATGTAATTGAATGGTTTAATACACATGGTATAGAAACCATCATGCTTACGGGAGATTTAAACGAAAAAGCAAAGAATGTGGCTTCGGCATTAAACATCAAACATGTGTATGCTGAGCAATCTCCATTGCAAAAAATGCAACAAATAGAAAGGTTGAGTTTGCTAAAACCTACAGCCATGGTGGGTGATGGCATTAATGATGCGCCGGCCCTTGCCAAATCTACAATTGGCATCTCTATTGGAAATGCGTCACAGCTTGCATTACAACAATCAGATGTTGTATTATTAAATCAGGGGTTAAGTCATTTGCCAGAAGCCATGGGATTGGGAAAGCATACTTATTTAACCATAAAGCAAAATTTGTTTTGGGCTTTTGCTTATAACATCATTGCCATTCCTATTGCTGCAATTGGATGGCTTACCCCAACATTTTCGGCACTCGCCATGGGATTTAGTGATGTAATGTTGGCCATTATTTCTTTAAATTTATTTGTGAAGAAAGTAATCTAATTTTAAAGCATATTTTGAGTGAAGCATTATCCATATTAAAAAAATATTGGGGGCACGATCAGTTCAGGCCGCTTCAATCGGATATTGTAGAAGCCGTTTTAGCCAATCAAGATGTGCTTGCTTTATTGCCAACAGGCGGTGGTAAATCCATTTGCTTTCAAGTGCCTGCCATGATGCTCGATGGTATTTGTTTGGTGATTAGTCCGCTCATTGCTTTAATGAAAGATCAAATTGAAAATTTAGAGCGCAAAGGCATTTCGGCGATATCCATTCATTCGGGCATGACCTATCCAGAAGTAAAAAAATGTTTAGAACAAGCCGCTTTTGGCAATTACAAGTTTTTATATGTATCGCCCGAAAGGTTGGAAACGGATTTATTTGAAGAATATTTACCCGCCATAAAACCCTGTTTGATTGCCATTGATGAAGCGCACTGTATTTCGCAATGGGGTTATGATTTCAGACCTTCGTATTTAAAAATTGCAAACCTTAGAAAACAATTGCCAAAGGTTTCCATCATTGCTTTAACTGCTTCAGCAACTTTGGACGTTCAAAATGATATCTGTGAAAAGTTGAAATTTACGGGTAATCAAAAAAGATTTCAACAATCCTTTTCGCGCCCTAATTTGAGTTATCAAGTTCGAATACCTTCATCTAAGCCACATCATTTGGTGGAACTTTTAAAAAATAATAAAGAATGCTCAATTGTATATTGTAAAAGCCGAAAGCAAACTCAGGAAGTTGCTCGATTGCTTCAGCAACATCAAATCAATGCAGATTATTATCATGCTGGTTTAAGCGGTATTGAACGTTCTGTAAAACAACAAAATTGGATTTTAAATCAATGCACAACTATCGTTTGTACCAATGCATTTGGAATGGGCATAGATAAGCCAGATGTGCGTTTGGTGATTCATTATGCCATACCTGAAAGCTTGGAAAATTATTATCAAGAAGCAGGAAGAGCAGGAAGAGATGGAAAAGATGCAGATGCTATTTTATTGTATTCGCCCAATGAAATTCAAGATTTACAAAAGCTAAATGATTTAAGATATCCGGATGCAAATCAGTTGAAAAAATTATACACCGATTTGATGAACTACTTGCAAGTGCCAGCGGGTATTGGTGAAGGTCAATCTTTTGATTTTGATATTATCGATTTTGCTACAAACTTTAAATGGAATGTATTGCAAGCTACGTATGGGTTACAGGCTATCGCACAAGAAGGTTTGTTATATTTCAACGAACAAAATTTCAAACCATCAAAAATTGTATTTACCACTTCAAAAGAAGCGTTGTATGATTTTGAACAAAATAATCCAGCTTTAGAGCCCATCATTAAAGCATTGCTTAGAAGTTACGAAGGCATATTTGATTATCCCACAAACATTCACGAAACCCGTATTGCTAAAATTTCATCAACACCGATTGAAGTAGTTCGTTTAAAAATTCAGGCATTACATAAATACCAAGTGATCAATTATCAACCTGCAGCAGAAACTCCTCAAGTGGTGCTTATGAAAAACAGAATGTACGTAGATGCGTTTAAGTTTGATTTAGAAAACCTACGCATAAGAAAAGAAAAACACGCAGAAAGGGTAAATCAAATGATTCAATACACAACGAATGAAAGTCAATGTAGAAGTCAAATCATTGGTGTTTATTTTAATGATTTAGAAATTAAAAAATGTGGCAAATGTGATAATTGCGCAAGCGATAAAAAAACGGAATTGAATGATTTAGAATTTGAACAAATCAATTTGAAAATATTTGATTTATTAAGTCAGGGTGAACATTCATTTCAAAATATTTTGAAAGCGATTGGAACAAATAAATTTGAAAAAGCAAACGAAGTGATACGCTATTTAATTTCGGAAGGAATAATTGAAGTGGATGAGATGGGATTATTGAAAACAAAAAAAAAGGGACCAAGATAAAAATCTAGTCCCGCTTTAAAATCCAATATCCTATGAAAAACCGAAACGAAGATAATAATTGTTTTTTTTATTAGACAATTATTTTGCATTTTCTCGAGTTCATTTTAGTTCATTAATAAAAAGGTTTTTTATCAATGAATATATTTTTCTTATTGATTTTCAACAATATGTCGTTTATGACATACCAACAAGTTGGTATTTTTTAAAAATTTGTTTTTTTATGCAAAAAAAATATTTTATTGCTCTTTTAGGCATAATTTTTTTTATTACTTTATCGATTGCGTTTAAAGAAAAGAATGTTGATAATTATTCGATAAAAAAATTAGGAGCGTTGCTTTTTAATGAAAAAATAATTTCAAAAGATTCTACTGTAAGTTGTGCCAGTTGCCACAATCCAGCATTTGCTTTCTCCGACACGTTGGATTTTAGTATAGGAATTAATGGGGTTCCTACAAAACGAAATTCACCTTCTGTTTTAAACATGAAAAATAGACCTTATTTTTTTTGGGATGGAAGAGCTGAAACACTTGCACAACAAGCATTGATGCCCATTCAAAATCCAGATGAAATGGGATTGCCTATTGATGAAGCCATTGAAAGATTAAATGCTTCAGCATTTTATAAAAATTATTTTAATCAAGTTTTCAAAACAAACCCAAATGCAAAAAATTTGAGTTTGGCATTTGAAGCGTATGAAAATACACTTGAAACTGTTGACAGTAAATTTGATGATTGGAGCAATAATATTGGAAAGCTTTCTGCATCTGAAGAGCGCGGTAGAAAGCTTTTTGTAAATGACGATTCAAAATGTTTTGATTGTCATTTTGGAATTGATTACACCAACGATGATTTTAAAAATATTGGTTTGTTTAATGGGAAAAATTTAAATGATAGCGGTAGGTATTTAATCACAAAAGATTTGGCTGATCTTGGAAAATTTAAAACTCCAGGATTGAGAAACATTGCACTTACTGCACCTTATATGCATAATGGAATGTTTAAAACTTTAGAGGAGGTAGTGGATTATTACAGCAACACAAATAAGTTTGTTCCAGATGCTTATAATAAAGATGCAACACTTCAAAAACCAATAAAATTTTCAGACAGAGATAAAAAAGATTTAGTAGCGTTTTTAAAAACCTTATCTGATAAAAAATACATGACAAAAAGAAGCAGCCATTGAATTTAATATCATTTGAAACAATTACTAATTCAATATTTTTGTCTGTGTAATGAACTCATTCCAAAAGCTTTAACAATTTATTATTTAATAAATGGTAAAAAGTAAAGATGAAATGTTATAATTTGGAGTTAACTAAAACTATTTACCATGGAAGCAGCAAAATCAAAAATCTTACTATGCGAAGATGATACAAATCTAGGCATGGTGTTAAAAAACTATTTGGAACTTAATGATTACGATGTAACGCTTGAAAGAGATGGTCGATTGGGTTTGGCCGCATTTCAGAGAGAAAAATTTGATATCTGTTTATTGGACGTGATGATGCCCAATATGGATGGTTTTAAAGTTGCAGAAGAAATCAGAGACATTAATCCTGATGTTCCATTATTCTTCTTGAGTGCAAAAACAATGAAAGAAGACATAATCCAGGGTTATAAATTAGGTGCCGATGATTATATTACAAAGCCGTTTGATAGTGAAGTTTTGCTTCACAAAATAAAGGCAATTATTAAAAGAAACGAAGAAGATCATCGCGAAGAATTATATACGGAGTATGACTTAGGAAAATATCATTTCAATCCAAGATTGCGCGAATTAACGGTTAATGGAATTACACAAACGCTTTCGCCAAAAGAAAATGATTTATTAAAAATGCTGGCAGATTATAAAAATGATTTGTTGCCAAGAGAAATTGCATTAAAGAAAATTTGGGGAAGCGATACATATTTCAATGGTAGAAGTATGGATGTATATATCGCAAAACTTCGTAAATATTTAAAAGAAGATGACAAGCTAGAAATTGTAAACATCCATGGAAATGGATTTAGATTGGTGGTTTCGGCTTAAGATAGTTTCAAATTTTATGTATTAAAAGCGTCGGTTTTAAACCGGCGTTTTTTTTGGGGACACGAAAGGTTGAAACACGAAGGCGCGAAGACACGAAGGCACGAAGAAGAGAATTTATGGAAAATACTTCCAACATAAACACCAAACACCAAACACCAAACACCAAACACCAAACAACAAACAACAAACACCAAACACCAAACAACAAAC
>CALQKL020000107.1 GCA_943331145.2 Chitinophaga pinensis | reverse complement strand
GTGAGGCATCATACCAAATACATTTCTGCTTTCGTTGCAAATACCCGCGATATTTTGTGTTGCGCCATTGGGATTGCTTGTAGCAGTAGCCGCTCCATTTTCATCACAATACGTATAAATAATCTGATTATTTTTTACCAAATTGCTAATCGTTTCTTCGTTGGCATAATATCTACCTTCTCCATGAGCGATTGGAATTTTAAGCGCTTCGCTCGTATTTGAACTTGTTGATTTAAGGTATATGTTTTTACAAATAAATTGTTGATTGGCATTTTTAAGTAATACCCCTGGCAATAATCCGCTTTCGCATAAAATTTGAAAACCATTACAAACACCAAGTACTTTTCCGCCTTGTTGCGCAAATTCAATAACAGCTTGCATCATTGGACTAAATTTTGCAATTGCCCCGCATCTTAAATAATCTCCAAAACTAAAGCCTCCAGGCAAAACAATGCAATCTTCTTTTGAAAACATGCTGATGTCATTGTCTTTATGCCATAATTCGATAACTTCTTGTTTAAGATCGGTCCTTAGGGCTTCTACCATATCTCTATCACAGTTGGAACCTGGGAAAATAACTACACCGAATTTCATTTTTTGGAGTTTTACATTTTGAATAATGTCGCAAATTTACAGCTTAGGGTTTAATGAAAGATAAAAAAGTATCCATTAATAAGAGAAAGGGCAAATAATATCCAATGTGATAAATTTAAAAACCATTTTTTTTCTGGATAATAAAAAGTTGAAGCTACAAAAATTGAAGCTGGAGCGAAAGAAAATATGGTGTATTGAAATTCAGGCGTTTTATTAAAAAGTGGAATAAATAAAGCGAAAAATAAAAATGTCGATATAATCGTCCAGCAATTACGAGATTGAACCAATAATTTTCGCATATTAGATTGGGTAAATAGAAATCCAATAATGGTAAGAAGTAGCGTTAGAAATACACTAACAATTTCAAAATTTGACAAACGAAATTTTGGAAATAAAAAATGTAGACTGGGAAATTGCAATATTTCAAATTTGTCTAGTAAAAAAGCAAAAGAAAATAAAAAATAAAAAGGTGTAATTATTCCTAAAATTACAATGAACCACTCTTGAATTCTAAAAGGTCTAAATATCAATAACCCGAATAATACAACAAATACAAATAAAAACATTGGGAAGAATATCAAAATGGAAAACCCTGTTAATAAACCTAAATTAAAAATATTTTTTTTGGGGTTCCCATGATTGGACAAATTAAATAAAATAGTCAAAATCCATATAAATAAACTTAAAGAAACCAACGTCGAACTGAATCCGATGTGAAAAATAGAAGTAATCAACAAATAACTCATCCCGGTGAGATAGTTATTTCTTTGAAATAATTTTTGATCTGTAGAAATCTTATTTAAAATTACAGCTTGCAGGAAAAGGATAAAAAATGCGACACCTCCAATTATTGCGTCATTTACATATCTATTGAAAATGCCAAATAAATATTGAAATAAAAAGGTGTCGTTGCTGTTTATTGTAGTAGGCGCTGGCTTAAAAAACAATGGCCAGTTTAATGCCAAACCATATATCAACAGTAAGAAATTATTTCGGGGATTATTGGCTTTAAAACTGCCTATCACAATTTAAGTTTAATGAAGGTAAATAAAAATGAAGGTAATGAAATTGTGTTTAAAAATGATTAAAAAATGATTTTGGAAAACCCAATTTTACCCATATAAATAAAAGGCATAAACAATTCTTTGCTTCCCACCTGCTTAGATAATCGAGGCATGAATTCGTAGCCCAATTGGCGACTTTTTATTGCTGGATACCTTTTTATCGAGCCATCTGAGAACAATCCATGAATGCTTATTATTTCGTGTTGAGGATCTTTATCAATGAATAGATATTGAATTTGAGATCCTAAGTTTAATGTAGTAAACGAAAGGAAATTATCTTGTTCTACATCAACTTGATTTTTTTTAATTTGATTCACCCATTCCATCTGTAAATCTTCGCCAATTCCAACCATCACTATGTCTTTAAAATAATAGCGCAAAGCATTTATATTGTTTAACGAATTGTTTGATCTGTAATTATTATAATTTTGGTTGTATAAAAAATAATCATTTGAAGCATATCCCGAGCTTGGGTCATAATAATTTAAATTGTTAAACTGGTTGTTATTATAAACCGATTCTGTATAATTGTCTTCGGCCATTAAAATAAAACTTCCATTTTTTTTGAGCAGAATATTTTCAGGTAATATTATTTGCTGATTGTTTTTTTTATACTTCTCTGATTGTAAACTTTTTTTTACATCTTCTGAAAATAAATTAAACATGGATTTTTCAGTAACGAAATTTGCAGAATTAATAACTGCACTAAACAGCCCTTCTGCTATATCCTGTTTCTCTTCTAAATAGAATGCATTTAATAGAATTTTTTTATTGACGTTATCTACTTTTAAACACGACCCTGTTAGAAAATATCCATTAAGGTTAATTGGCAAATTAACAAACCCAATTTGGTTGATTTGATGTTGGTATAATTCTAATCCTTTAATATTATCTCCATTAAATGCTGTACTCTCTTTAATAAAATAGATATTACCCAAATTGTCAATTGAGCAGTCTGTGAAATTTTCTTTTCGAACATTAAAGCTGTATTGCTGAAACACAGAATCAATCAATAAAAAACTGGTGTTATACAATTTTGCTTCAAGAGAAATGACATCATTTTTTACATTTTTCTTAAATACAAGAATCTGTTTTTTATCCTCGCTGTAAACAGTTTTGAATATTTTTTGGCTTGCAAAAAAGCCAATATTTGTGGAATTTAAAACGTTAATCGGTTGCAATAATTTGCCATGAATATCAACTTTTGCCGCATTACAATAAACCGTTTTATTTTTTTGATATTGAAACAATACAATGAAATAATCTGGATATCTTATAAAATCTAAATCAAAAAGATTTTCAGGCAAAAACGCTAAAGTATTTGTTTCTATTAATTGCATTTGTAAATCATAGGTTGAAATAAAATGCGTTCTTGAAATATTTTTATACACCAAATAGTGCCCATCTATTTTACCTAAAATTTCAAATTTTATATTTTTATTGTCTTTTTTTTGAATTTCTGAAAACATTAAATTTTGTGCAGAAGTATGATGAACTAAAAATAAAACAACAATTCCCAACACAACAATTATTTTATAACCGCTATTTGAAGCATGACACATTTTAGAAACTATTGTATTCATAATCGTAAATTTAAGTGCTAAAACATGGGTAACGCTAAATGTTTAGCATAAAAATGAAATATCTCTTATTTTCTTGTTCAAAATGGAAATAAAATTGAATTTAAACAAGATTATTCATTCGTATAAAATAATTGCCTTTACACTAACTTGTCTAAAACAAAATAATCAAATATTTGTTGAATATAATTATGCAAACAATATTAATAACAGGGGGAACCGGACTTGTAGGAAAAGCATTAACCAAAATGCTAGTAGAGAAAAACTACAAAGTGATTATCCTCAGCAGGTCATTAAAAGATAAAATAAATACGCCAGAAATCAGCTATGCTTTATGGGACGTTGATAAGCAAACCGTTAACATGGAAGCGATATCTAAAGCAGATGGTATCATTCATCTTGCTGGCGCGGGTGTGGTGGATAAAAGATGGACATCATCTTATAAAAAGGAAATTTTATCAAGCAGAACAAGAAGTAGTTTATTGTTGGTAGATGCATTAAAAAAAGGAAATCATCAAGTAAAATCAATTGTCAGCTCATCAGCCATTGGTTGGTATGGCCCTGATAAAAAAACAGATTACGCATTTGTGGAAACGGATCCAGCTGAAGTAGATTTTTTAGGAACGACTTGCAGACAATGGGAAGAAAGTATTTCTACTGCTGAAATTATGGGGATTCGGGTTTGTAAATTAAGAACAGGAATTGTATTAAGTAATGAAGGAGGCGCGTTGGTTGAATTTAAAAAACCACTTCAAATGGGCATTGCGGCTATTTTAGGAAATGGCAAACAAATGATCAGTTGGATTCATGTTGAGGACTTATGCCGAATGTTTATTCATGCTATCGAAAATACAAAGCTATCTGGTAGTTTCAATGCTGTAGCACCAAGGCCCGTAAACAATAAAACGCTTACATTAACTTTAGCAAAATTGCTGAGGGGTAGTTTTTTTATCCCAATGCATGTACCTAGTTTTATCTTAAAAATTATGCTTGGAGAAAGTAGTATAGAGATATTAAAAAGCACCACCGTTTCAAGCGAGAAAATAAAATCAACAGGTTTTACTTTTTATTACCCAAGCATTGATGCTGCATTAAAAGAACTTACAAGTCCTTCTTCAAAATAATGCTTCTGCTCAACCAGTAAAATAACACAACAAAAAATAATGCTATAGATATAGTTAGATAGTGATAATCGGTTGGAAACGCTTTTTTTGCAAAGGATTGAAAAGGGTTATCCGGAAATGACAAAAGACTATCTGAAGCATTCATTGGAAGGTAACTTCCAAGGCTTCCTAAATCCAATTTAGAATCGGCTTTAATTTTCATACTCCACACATCTAATAATTGAGCAATGATATTTTCTGCGCTCATGTAAATAAAATAAACGCCAATTGCGAAGCCTGTTCGTTTAATCAATACCGAGATAAAAACTGCGATAAAATTATAGGTAATGGCTTTTAAAAAAAAGTAGCCAACTTGAGAAAATCCATATAAAGAAAATTCAGTTCCAGTAGTAGATGCTAGTGCAAAACCAGTTATAACCACAAAAATTGTTGAAATAATTGCGAATAATGTTGCTAAAATTATCTTTACATGAATGAAATCCAATCGACTAATTCCATCAATAATATTTTGACGACTTGTTTTGTAGGTAAATTCATTTGTTACCAACATGATCAGCAACATTACCGGCAAAATCAAAATATACCCTGAAGCATAACTGGTTGTTTGCCATACATGTTTAAAATCATAAGGCATAAATTTACCCAGCAACATGCCGGCTTCTGTTTTATCCACCATTTTATTAAATATGGTAAGCACCATGTAATTGGTGATAAAAATACCGAGTATAAAAAAAATACCGATGATTAAAAACGCTTTGTAGTTTTTTAATTTTAGCCATTCTATTTTAAGAAGTTCGAGCATGTTATAAAATTAATTGGTGAGTTCTAAAAATTTAGTTTCCAAACTTTTCTTTTTCAATTGTAAATGCGTTAAAACAATATTGTTATCGAAACAGAATTTATTAATAGATTCCATGTTGGCGGTGCCTTGTGGTAAATTCATTTGGACAGCTTTATCTTTTATTTGAATCGATAAAATATTAGGAAACGATGTCAACATATTTTTCAAAGCATCCAAATTTGATGCGGCAAGTTCTACAACATCTTCGTTTACTAAAATTTCATTCACATCACCAGAGGCAATTAATTTGCCATACTTTAATATCGCCACATGGGTACAAACTTTCTCTACTTCATCAAGCATGTGACTAGCCATAATGATTGTTTTTCCTTGGCTTGCTAATGACATAATTAACGAACGAATTTCAGCAATCCCAACAGGATCTAATCCATTTGTAGGTTCATCTAAAACCAATACTTCAGGATTTCCTAATAACGCACTTCCAATAGCTAAGCGTTGTTTCATCCCTAAACTATAAGAACTAAACGGCGAATTTTTTCTTTGTGTTAGTCCTACTACTTCTATTACACGATCAATATCATCTTCTCCGCGCTGCTTGATTTTTGCAGCAATTTTTAAATTTTGAACAGCTGATAAATAATGATAAAAATTAGGCGTTTCCAGTAAGGTGCCCATTCTTTTTCTATGCGTTTCATTTGGCATTTCATCAAACAATCTATAGCTTCCACCAGAAGATTTAAGCACATCCATTACAATTCCAAGCATCGTCGTTTTACCACTACCGTTAGGCCCTAAAATTCCGTAGACCGTGCCTTGAGGAACAGAAAAACTCACTTGCTGTAACGCCTGAATCTTGCCATAGTTTTTGGAAAGATTATCGATTGTCAATATGTTCATTATTGTGCTAAATTTTGCATGAAATAATCAGTTACTTTTTTGTACAAATGCGCCCTATCTTTTCCCAACACATTATGTTCGTGTCCTGGATAAATCATATAATCTACTTGGACACCTTTTTCCACAGCGGCTTTTACTAAATTTACAGAATGTTGCATGACCACTACATTGTCTTGCATCCCATGAATCAACAATAATTTTCCTTTAAGTTTTTCGATTTGTTTGGTTAAATCTGTTGCTTCAAAACCATCAGGGTTTTCTTGAGGCGAATCCATGTAACGTTCTGTGTACATGATTTCATAAAACTTCCAATCGGTAACCGGACCACCGGCAACTGCTGTTCTAAAAATACCAGGATGATTCAGCATGAAATCTATTGTCATAAAGCCTCCATAGCTCCAACCAAATAAACCCATTTTATTTTTATCCGTGAAAGACAATTCGTTTAAATAATTTACACCCGACATCAAATCTTCCATTTGATATTTACCCGCATTTCTATGTATTTCTTGCTCAAATGCTTTACCTCTATTTGAACTACCTCTTGTATCTAAAGTAAATACTACAAAACCTCTTTCTGCCATATACTGAAACCAATAATCTCCTGCGCCACCATTCCAACTATTGGTAATCATTTGCGCATGCGGACCTCCATACCAATATACAACTACAGGGTATTTTCTTGTACTATCAAAATCTGTTGGCTTAAATAACCTGCAATACAAATCATCTCCTTTATTATTTTTAATGGTAAAAATGCTTAATGCGCCTTGCTTAAAATTTGCCAATGGATTAGATGAAGTCAACAATGTTTTTTTCTTTCCAGATTTCGTATCAATTAATTGTATCGTTCTTGGATTAGTGGGATTGCTAAAATTATCTAAAACATAAGCTCCATCAGTGCTAAACGAATTGATATGCACTTGATCGCCTTCTGTAATTGTTTTTACTTTTCCGGTTTTCAAATTTATACTGCACAAGTTTTTTGAAATGGGAGATACAATGGTTGACACAAAAAATAAGTTTTCTCCTTTTTCATCAAACCCTTTTACTTCGGTTACTTCCCAATTGCCTTTTGTAAGTTGAGAAATCAATTTGCCATCTGCATTGTAGAGATATAAATGGTTCCAGCCATCTCTTTTGCTTTGCCAAATAAATTGTGTTGGGTTGTTTTTTACAAATTGCATCGGCACCAATGGCTCAGCGTATTTAGCATCCGTTTCTTCAAACAACGTTTTTACAAATAAGCCAGTTGTTGCATTGTATTGATTTACCGAAAAATGATTTTG
>CALQKL020000106.1 GCA_943331145.2 Chitinophaga pinensis | reverse complement strand
TTAATAAGTCAACTTAGTTTAAGTTGGGGTGTTCGCGCTTTCTATTATGCTGAAGAAGATAGCTTAGACGATATCATTTTTGATCAAATTGAAATCCTTAAAAATAGAGGATTCATTAACGCTGGCGATGTGGTTGTAAATACTGGAAGCACGCCTGTTGATCAACATCTTCCAACCAATATTGTAAAAATTACAAAGGTTGATTAATTCGATTCATTTACTTCATTTAAAATAAAGCTTCTTATTAGGAGCTTTTTTTTATTTTGGTAAAATCGATTCCATCCCAAAAGATCTCCTATGAAGCCATAAGCACATCTACAAAACTGATGCATGCTAAACGCATCACTATGCTCAGAGATTAAAAAATTTTGGATTCGAATATGCGATTTTACTGAAAGATGGATGCTCTTCTTATTTACATACTCATATGATATTTCATATTTTACGGTGTAGTAACCACTTCCCAAATGTTCAATAATATGACAATTTAGAGAGAAATTTTTCGCATGCTGATATCTATGCTTCAACATCAACATTACATACTTGCCATTTAAAAAATGAAACATTGGATCAAAATATTGAACCTCTTCAAAATAACATTTGTTCATTTTTTCAAAATCCTTGTTTTTAAAGGCCTCAAAAAAATCTGTAATCAATTGATGGTTAAAATCCATTATTTTTAATTTGTTATTGACGCTAATTTAAATCAAATATTTATGTGCCGTTTTTTTATTTTAATGATGATTGGATTATCTGTTTTTTCAAACGGATTTACGCAGTCTGTTCCAGCAATTATACCAACACCAATTTCTACAATTCAAAAGGATGGACATTTTGAACTCAACAATGAAACCATCTTATACTATGATTCAGCATCAATCCATTCCAAAAATTTCTTAGAATCATTTTTACTTCAGCATTATAAAATAAAATTAAAAGCAAAGCCATATAATGGAGATTTCAAAGCAATAATTAACTCTAACAACACCATTACACTGCATAAGCAAGCCGCTGAAAATGAAACCTATTATCTCAATGTTGAGCAAAAAAAAATTATTATTGAAGGCTCCGAAACAGGCGTATTTTATGGCATCCAAACTTTAATTCAATTATTACCTACACAAATCTCCAATAAAAAAATCCCTTGTTTAACCATTTTTGATGCGCCTCGTTTTAGTTACAGAGGTTTGCATCTTGATGTTGCCCGACATTTTTTCCCAGTATCCTTCATCAAAAAATATATTGATTTTCTGGCTTTACATAAACTAAATACATTTCATTGGCACCTCACAGATGATCAAGGATGGAGAATAGAAATTAAAAAATATCCGTTGCTTACTAAAATTGGCAGCATTAGAAGTCAATCACTAATTGGACCTTATGGCAGTAATAAATATGATGGCAAAAAATATGGTGGCTATTATACGCAAGCAGAAATAAAAGAAGTGATTGATTACGCTTCAAAAAGATATATCGACATCATTCCAGAAATAGAAATGCCTGGACATAGTTTGGCTGCACTTGCCTCCTATCCTTTTTTAGGTTGTACCAAAGGCCCTTACAAAGTAATGGAAACTTGGGGTGTAGCGGATGACGCTTTATGTGCTGGAAACGATAGCACTTATCTATTTTATCAAAATGTTCTGGATGAAATCATTGCACTTTTCCCCTCTACATTTATTCATATTGGCGGTGATGAATGTGCAAAAACCCGTTGGAAAGAATGTAAAGTTTGTCAGAAAAAAATGAAAGAACACAATTTAAAAGATGAACATGAACTACAAGGATATTTTATTGGTGCAATAGAAAAACACATCAATAAAAAAGGTAAAAAAATAATTGGATGGGATGAAATCATGGAAGGAGGACTTGCCCCAAATGCAGCAGTGATGAGCTGGCGCGGAGAAGAAGGTGGAATTGCTGCAGCCAAACAACAGCACGAAGTAGTGATGACACCCGGAACGCCTTTGTATTTTGATCATACACAAAGCATCAACGAAGATTCCGTTACACAAGGCGGATTAAATACACTAAAAGCTGTTTATAATTACAATCCCATTCCCGAATCATTAATGCTACATGAAACTCCATATATTTTAGGTGCACAAGCAAATATGTGGACCGAATACATGGATAATGAAAAGAAAGTTGAGTACATGCTATTCCCAAGAATTGCGGCACTTTCAGAAGCATTATGGACAAAACTTGATAATAAAAATTACAACAAATTTGAAGCAAAAATTCCAAGTATTTTTGCCAGATACGATTTGTGGAAAATCAATTACAGCAAAGCTTATTTTGATTTAGAAAGTCATGTAATCAACAATGATTCAGGTAAAATATTTTGGCAATTAATTTCTAAAAATAAGCTTGGAAAAATTTATTACACAGCACCAAACCAAAGCGAAAAAGAAATTAACGAAGCGGTTCCTATTTCTCAATCTGGAGAATACAAAGCTATTTTAAAAGACGAAAAAAACATTTCTTTAAGTAACGAAATTAGTCAAACTTTTTTTATCAATAAAGCAACAGGCAAACCCATCAGCATAAATGTTCAACCCAATAAAAGTTATGCTGCTAATGGTGCGAAAACACTTGTTGATGGCATTCAAAATAAAATGGGCATGCCCAAATCGGCTCAGTTTTTAGGATTTTGGGGAGATGATGTTGACGTGATTATTGATTTGCAACACGATATGAATGTCGATAGTATTTTAATACACAGTTTTGAGCAAAAAGCCAGTTGGATTTATAGGCCTAAAGAAGTGACCTTTATGTTGAGTAATGATGGAATTAACTATACTCAAAATGCAGAAAAAACTGAAATCTCAGGAATCTCCAACTTGATTTACTGTCAAAAAATATCATCAAAAGCAAGATTTTTAAAAATATCCATTAAAAATATCGGTTTAATTCCCGAAAAAAATCCCGGAGCTGGTAATAATGCATGGATTTTCTTAGATGAAATTGAAGTAAAGTAGAATATTGCTTGAATTCATACAATTTGATTCAAATACAAAAAGTTTGGTTAAAATTTCACAAATTTTCAATACTTTTATAGCTACTAAATTGTATCTACATGCGCAAAATTTTATCACTACTTGTATTAGTAATTATTTCCTACAGTAGCTTCGGCCAATTAATGTCTTACACTTGTCCCAGAGACACAACAATTGGTTGTAACACAAGTTGCTTTACCCTATATTCTAAAATACCCGACATACGTGAATTAGGTACGGATTATACGCTTGCCGAAGTAAATCAGGTTTCGCCATGCAGACCTTATGATCTGTCTGAAATTGGAGGGGCGTCCACTTATCTTAGTTTGGATGACCGTTACTCTGGTGTAATTAATATTGGATTCACTTTCCCATTTTATGGCGTAAACTATACCCAATTGGTAGCAAGTGACAATGGAACAGTTTCGTTTGATTTAGCAAGAGCTAACCAATTTTCACAATGGAGTTTAACGGCTGGAAATGTACCGAATACAGGATATGACGCATCTTTAATCATGGGACCATATCATGATTTGTATTACCCTGCTGGTGGGCAATATTCACCTTCTTTACATATAAAATACAATTTGTATGGAACAGCGCCAAATAGAAAATGGGTTTTAAGTTATTTCAAAGTACCCATGTTTAGTTGTAATAGTTTGATCGAAAACACCCATCAGATTGTGTTGCATGAAACAACAGGCATTATTGATGTATTTATCAAAGACAAACAAATTTGTGCAGGATGGAACAGCGGCAGAGCAATGGTTGGATTACAAGATCAAACCCGTACAAAAGGCATAATGGCACCAAATAGAAGAGCAACTGATGCGCCTTGGGGAAGTATTGGCATGAATGAAGTATGGCGTTTTTATCCAATCGGAGGAAGTCCACTATATCGTTCTGTTCAACTTTTAGACCAAGCAGGAGCTTTAGTTTCTACTGGAGATACAACAAGAATAAACGAAAATACATTTAGTGTAAACTTTCCAAATGTTTGTCCACCAGCAGGAAACAATATGTATGTTGTTAAAACAACTTATCGCAGTATTATCGATCCAAATGCAACTGTATTTAGTTTGGATACGGTTTATGTAAATAAAACGGCTACGCTTCCAATAACATCATCAATTGCAAACACGACATGTGGACAAAACATAGGTTCAGCAACGGTTTCAGCAGCAACCAATTCTGGAAGTTGTTCTTTTTCGATTGATGGAGGCACTTCTACACTAGTATCAACTTCGCCTCTTCAATTCACTTTTAATAACTTATCAGGAGGAACCCATACCGTTACTGCAACTGATGGCAATGGATGTAGCAATACAATAACCATAAACGTGGGTGCTTCAAGCGCAGTAGCTGCTCCAACTCCAGTAATTTCAAATTGTAGTTGTCCAGGTGTAAACAATGGATCGATAACCGTTACCCCAACCAATTTAACTCCTGGTAACACAGCTTTATACTTATATACATTAAATAGTTCAGGTGCACCTCAAACAGTATCATCAATTTCGGCAGGCGTATTTACCAATTTACAACCTGGAACATATACTGTTACAATATTAGATCCTACAGGATGTACAGTTACTACTTCAAATGCAATAATTACTGCAGGTACTCCTTTATCAACAAATTTTCCAACAACAACATCAGAAAGTTGCCCTGGATCTGGTAATGGTTCTGCTACCATATCGGTAACTACAGGAAGTGGCGTGGCACCTTATTCATTTACAATGGTTGGAAGCAATGGATACAATCAAACCATTACATCAGCTACAACTGGTCCAGTAACCTTTACAGGACTAGCTGGACTTACCTCTCCTTACAGCATCACTATTGTGGATAATGCAGGATGTAGAGGAATTCGAACAGCAACTGTTGGTGCTGGTACAGGAATCACATCAACACAAACAAATACACCTACTACTTGCGCAGGAAATAATAACGCAACGTTTACTGTAACACCAACAAGTGGATTAGCTCCTTATCAATTTTCAATTGATGGTGGCATTACTTGGGTACCAACAACTCCGCAACCAGCAGGTCCATATACTTTTACAGGACTAGCTTCAGGAAGTCAAACTGTTACCATAAAAGATGCAACAGGTTGTCAGGGTACAAAAACAGCAGTTCTAACTGATGGCACTGGTGTTTCTGCATCTGCATCTGCAACTTCTACTTCTTGTTCAGGTGTAAACAATGGAACGATTTTAGTTTCTACCACAACAGGAACTGCGCCATTTACATACTCATTAGATGGCTCACCTTTTGTTCCCGCTTTTTCTCCAACAGCAACTTTTATAAATGTTTCATCCGGTCCTCATACTGTTATTGTAAAAGATAATTTTGGATGTCAAGGTACTGTGTCTGTAAATGTTGGCGTTGGTCCTGGATTTGCTGGTACTTTTACCGCTACATCTACTGCTTGTCCAGGTGTAAATAATGGAACAATCACTGTTACGCCAATTGGTGGTGCTGGACCTTATTCTTATTCAATAAATAGTGGCCCATTCCAACCTGGTATACTTCCAACTTCGTATACATTTACAAATAGTGCATCAGGCGGACATTTCATTATCATCAAAGATAATTTAGGATGTCAGGCACAAGTTCCAGCTGTTGTACCTTCAGGAATTGGATTAACTTCATTGCCTACTGTAGTCAATGCAGTATGTTCAAATATAAATGATGGAAGTATAACTATTGTACCAAATATCGCAGGAAGTTATTCATATACTTTAAACCCTGGATATCCAACACAAATTGTACAAACTACGCCTACTTTTTCAGGATTAGCACCAGGTAGTTATAGTTATAGTTTCTCGACAATCCCTAGTGGCTGTGGTGGAACGGGAACTGCAATAGTAACGTCAAACCCTCCAATTACAATACCAACTACTACATTTACACTAACACAACCGCTGTGTAATGGAGAATCAAATGGTATTGTAACATTAGCACCAAATGGCGGTGTGCCTGCCTATCAGTATTCAATAGACGCAGGAGTTACATATCAAGCATCTGCAACTTTCAATACTTTAAACGCAGGATCACATACCATCAGAATAAAAGACAATGTAGGTTGTTTGAAAGACACCACATTTACATTAGGTGAACCTACTTTACTAAATGCTTCCGCAACATCTACTGCTGGAACATGTAATGGGGATGATGGACAAATAATCGTATCTGGATCAGATGGGACACCAGGATATACCTATTCTATAAATGGAGGCACAAGCTATCAAGCAAGTCCAACATTTGTGGTTTCTGGCGGAAACTATCCAAACATCAGGGTAAAAGACAATAATGGTTGCGTTGCAAATACAAATGTAAACGTAACCCTAATTGACAACATGGTTGTTACTCCTGTAAACGATACAACGGTTTGTTTTGGATCCTCTGTAACCTTGGTGCCTAATTTTAGTCCTGAAGCAACCATTTTTAGTTGGTCTACAATTCCTGACCCAACTTTAATCAGTACATTAAACAACAGCAATATTGAAAATCCAGTAGCAACTCCAAATGACACAACAACCTATCAGGTAAAAGCACGTTGGGGTATATGTGAAAGATCGGACATCATTGTTGTAAAGGTTTTACACAAGCCAATTCCCAACGCAGGTCCAAACTATATCATTTGTCAATACGACTCATGTCAATTGTTGGGTTCTGCAACAAATCTATCTGGCCCAATAAATTACGAGTGGGCCCCAGCAAGTATTGCAACTACACCATACAGTCAAAATACAATGGTAGATCCATTAACTACAGCTATTTTCACTTTGACTGTAAAGGATGAATATGGCTGTAATTTCGCAGAAAAAGATACTGTAAAAGTAACCGTTCAACCTCCATTACCTGCTAATGCTGGAAGAGATACGATTGCAATCAGTGGACAGCCGCATCAATTAATAGCAACTGGAGGTCCAGATGCAGTTGAATTTACTTGGACACCTACATTCCCATTAAGCAGTTCAAATATTTATAACCCAATTGCTACTTTATTACAAGATCAAATGTTTGTAGTTACCATTCGTGATATTGGTGGATGCATTGGAAAGGATTCAATATTTGTAAGAGTATTAGATGGCGCGGGAGTAAACAGAGATCAACCACTATACTATGTACCAAACTCTTTTACCCCTAACGGAGATGGATTAAATGATGTATTTAGAGGTATCCCTGCAGGGATGAGAAGCACAGATTACTTTAGGGTTTACGATCGTTTTGGAAAATTAATCTTTGAAACCAATCGTTATTTAAGAGGTTGGGATGGTACTTACCAAGGAAAACCACAACCAACTGGAACCTATGTGTATATCATCAAGGGAATTGATAAAAATGGC
>CALQKL020000105.1 GCA_943331145.2 Chitinophaga pinensis | reverse complement strand
TTACAGGAAAATCCTTCAACCTGTCTTTAAACGTTTTATAATGCTGATAAGCTAGAATGGTTGTTGGCACTAAAATAGCAGCTTGTTTGCCATCACAGCAAGATTTGAATGCAGCCCTGATGGCAACCTCTGTTTTTCCAAATCCTACATCTCCACAAACCAATCGATCCATGGGCGCATCCTTCTCCATATCTCGCTTTACATCGTCTGTAGCTTTTGCTTGATCGGGCGTATCCTCATAAATAAAGCTTGCCTCCAATTCGGTTTGCATATAATTATCCGGACTATGCTGAAACCCTTTTTGGCTTTTGCGTTGTGCGTAAAGTTGTATTAAATCATTGGCAATATCCTTTACTTGCTTTTTGGTTTTTTCTTTGAGTTTACTCCACACATCACTTCCCAATTTGTTCATCTTAGGAATAGAGCCCTCTTTGCCACTGTATTTGCTGATTTTATGCAGCGAAGAAATATTTACATACAACAAATCACCATCTTTATATTGTATTCTAACGGACTCCTGTAAACGCCCGTTTGCTTCAATTTTTTGCAAGCCACTATACACACCAACGCCATGATCAATATGCGCTACATAATCACCAGGTTGTAAGTCGCGCAAAGTTTTTAAAGTCAACGCTTTGTTTTTACTAAACGCTTGTTTTACTTTATACTTATGATAACGTTGAAATACTTGATGGTCGGTATAACAAATTAATTTATTGTCATCGTCTATAAATCCTTCATGTATCGAAACAGGAATAGGGGTGACTTGAATTTCAGCTTTTAAATCGGTGAAGATGATGTGTAAACGCTCTAACTGTTTCGGGTTTTCTGCAAAAATGAAAATATTGTATTTCTGCTTTTCATACTCCTGCAAATTTTTAATCAACAAATCAAACTGTCTGTTGAAAGCAGGTTGTGGCTTTGATGCGAAATTGATTTGCTCAGCTGCTTTTTTACTGTGTTCAAATGCTACTTTTTTCCCGACTTCAATCAAATGCTTTTTTGCAATTTCTTTTTCAAATGCTGCTAAATTGATAAATTCATTTGCCTCAACATTTATTTTAAAATTGATTTCTGCAAGCTCATCTATCGCCTCGTCTTTCTGTGTATCTGTTTTTACATGTTCTAAGAAAATGGTAAGATATTCTTCTTCCAATTCAAGTTTGTCTTTAATATATGTCCAATCTCTAACCCAAATGATGGTTTGCTCTGGAAGAAATTCTAATAAAGAAACTTTCTCTCCTGTTTCAAATTGTGTTTCCACATTTGGGATAATATTTACCTGCAAAAGTTTGCGTTCGCTCAATTGTGTTTCCGGATCAAAAATTCGGATGCTATCCACTTCGTTTCCAAAAAGTTCTATCCGATAAGGCTTTTCATTTCCGAAAGAATAAATATCTAAAATTCCACCACGTACTGCAAATTGACCGGGCTCGTAAACAAAATCGGTACGCACAAATCCATGGTCAACAAATTTTTGCAAGATTGCATTTACATCCAACTCATCTGCTTGTTTGATGCTGATGATGTTATCAGATAAAGATTTTGATAAAACAACTTTTTCGAAAATGGCTTCGGGGTAAGTGACTAATATTTTTTTATTTCCGCCAGATGCAATTTTAGTTAGTGCTTCAGTTCGCAACATTACGTGACTGCTATTTAGAAGCTGATAGTTTTTTTTATTTTTAAATGAAGAGGGGAAGTAAAAAATATCAAGGGCATTGGTAATGTTCTCAATAGTGTTGTGAAAATACGCGGCTTCTTCCGCATCACGTAATAAAATTAAATGATTGGTTTGAGACAAATATTCGTTGCTATGTAAAGCCGCAACAATGAATTCTAAAGAGCTTCCTTCTAATCCTGATAAAAGCAAATGCTGGGGTTCAGACAAAGTGGTTCTATTCGCTATTTGAAAACAGCGGGGATCATTTTTGTAAAAATTCAACAACACATCCAAATTCATTCACCCAAAAAATTAATGCAGCAAAGATAAGCGTCTAAGAGAAAATTTTATATTAATTCTACATGATGTATCTTACTAAAAATAAAAAGCATGTCGTTACAACCTTGGCTAACTGGAACAGTAATAAAAATTGTAGACGAAACAAATGACACCAAAAGATTTTGGATACAAGCACCATCAGTAGATAAATTTGATTTTTTACCTGGTCAATTTGTAACATTGGATTTGCCGATTCATGAAAAATCAAATAAAAGATGGAGAAGCTATTCCATTGCATCTTGGCCTGATGGCACAAATGTTTTTGAACTCCTGATTGTGCTTAATCCCACAGGATTAGGAACACCATATTTATTTAATGAAATTAATGTTGGGAGTCAAATTACATTTAGAGGACCACTGGGTGTGTTTACAATTCCTCAAAATCTAGATAAAGAACTCTATTTAATTTGCACAGGTACTGGAATTGCACCATTTCGAAGTATGGTAAATCATATTTTTAAAAATCGTATTTCGCATAATAAAATTCACCTCATTTTTGGTACAAGAACAAAAAACAATCTCTTGTATTTCGATGAAATGAAAAAATTAGAAATTGATTTCAATGATTTTTACTTTCACCCAACTTTGTCTAGAGATGATTGGGAAGGGGAGAAAGGCTATGTACATTCTATTTATGAAAATCTTTGCGCCTCTAAACCTGATGCTCAATTTTATTTATGTGGCTGGAAGAATATGATTGACGAAGCTAAATCTAGATTAATAGAATTGGGTTACGATAAAAAAGACATTCATCTTGAAATTTATGGGTAATATTTCTAGAATCAAATGCTATGTTGTAGTATAATTTCTACAAGAAAATTGATATATAAATCGTTGATATTCAATAATGTTAACTTAAATTTGAATTCTAAAGTATCTGAATCAACTAATTGAAAACTATGAACGAACCAAACCATTAAATAAAGAGTCGACTTGTGTCGGCTTTTTATTTGTATATCCATTCAATTTCTTGTTGATATTTTTCCATTATTACTTTTCTTTTAATGCTCAATTTGGGTGTCATTTCGCCGGTAAACACGCTCCATTCTTCAGACAATAATTTTATCTTTTTTACTTGTTCTACATGATTGAAAAAGCCATTGTAGGTTTCTATGATGCTATTGTAAAAATGTACAACTTCGGGATGTTCTATGGCTTCTTGGTTGCTGGTAAATGTAATGGATTGACTCATCATCCATGATTTTAAATTTGAAAAGCAGGGAACAATTAATGCAGACACAAATTTTTGATTATCGCCCAAAACCATTAACTGCTCTACAAACGGCGACTCTTTTAGTTTGTTTTCAATTACTTGAGGGGCAACATATTTTCCACCACTGGTTTTAAACATCTCCTTTTTTCGATCTGTTATTTTCAAGTATTTACCATCTTCAAATACGCCAATATCTCCGGTATGCAACCAACCGTCTTTAATTACTTCTTCTGTCCATTCGGGGTGTTTGTAATAACCCATCATAACACTAGGTCCCTTTACGCATATTTCTCCGTCGGTTTCTATTTTCACTTCTTGTCCGTCGATGACCAACCCAACGGTGCCAAATTTTGTTCCTCCTTTTTTATTGCAATTCACACTAATCACCGGACAATTTTCTGTTGGGCCATAACCTTCAAAAACAGGTATTTGAGCAGCTGTAAAAATGCGTAACAATTTCACCTGACAAGCTGCGCCGCCTGTAATAATATATTTTACATTTCCGCCTAATGCCTCGCGCCATTTTTTAAAAATCAACACATTAGCTATCGCCAATTGAACTTGATAACTTAAACTGCCTTTATTAATGTTGTCGAATTTTTCTGCTAATCCAACAGCCCAATAAAATAATTTCCTTTTTACACCTTTTAACTCACCACCTTTTGCCATTATCTTATCAAATACTTTTTCGAGTAATCTTGGAACCGTAGAGAATAATAATGGTTTTACTTCTTTTAAATTTTCGCCAATGGTATCTAAATTTTCGGCATAATAAATTGAAATGCCTGTAGAAATATAAATGTAGGAAGCCATTCTTTCAAAGATGTGATTGAGCGGCAGAAAGCTCAACGCTCGTTCGTTGGGAGCAACTGGAAACGGAAAGCTTTTGGTAGAGTTTAATACATTCATCACTAAACCGTGATGACTCAACATTACCCCTTTTGGCACTCCGGTGGTACCAGATGTATAAATGATGGTTGCACACTGTGTAGCTTTAATAGAAGATTTAATTTCTTCTAATTTAATTAATGTTTCAGCATCTGGTTCTATCCAAATATCTTTCCAGTATTTCGCTCCTGGCTCATTGTCAAAACTATATACATCAATAAGTGAAGGAACATTTGATTTTATGCTGTTTACTTTTTCTAGAATGTCTGTATCGCTTACAAATGCATATTTTACTTTTGCTTCATTAAAAATAAATTCAATTTCGTTGGCATTGGTTGTAGGGTAAATTGGACAAATTAAAATACCCAATTGTTGTGTAGCTAAATCAAGCATTAACCACTCAGGACGGTTTCGCGAAATGATGGCAATTTTATCTTGGTTTTCGGCTTGCATATCATTTCCACTCAAACCTAATTTGAGTAAACCTGCGCCAATTTTTTGTGTATTGTTTATGATTGTATCCGTAGAATGTAATATCCATTTACCATTTTCTTTTCCAGCAAGCATATCTTTTTTAGGGAAATTTGCTTGTTGCTCGTACAAAAAATCAAATAGTCTGGAATTTTCATTCATAGCTCGATAATTTTATTGTAATAGAATATTGTAGTAGATACAAATTTTGGATTAATGATAAAATTCGTCTTTGGCCGGCTTAAATGGTTTGGCTTTAAAATACTGCATGAATTCACTGTATTCTTGATTGTGCAATTGTGTCCAATTTTGAAATGCGGTTAAATTTTCTGATGAGCCAAACAGCCATTGATTGTAAGATTCAAATAATCCCTCTCGCAATAATTTCAAATGAAAGTCAAACAGATTAAATGGATATTTTTCTGTTTTATCTTGGTACCACTCTAAAATAAATTTCGTTCTTATCATTGTTAAGGTAGATGTGGTAATGCCTTTTTCCCTTGCGATATCATTTTGTTTCGAAAGATTAGAAAGTACTTTCTGAGCGAATTTATTTTTTTCTTTGAGGTATTTTTCATTAGAAAAATCGGAGAAATAATTTTTATAACTATTGATTAGGATGTCTTTTATTTCTGGTGTTTTTTTATTTAATGGATCAAGTGTTACATAAGTTTCTCCATATAAGATGCTCCAAATGGGTTCTAAATTTTCATAAAATTTACAAGCATTAAAATAGTTACGGGGATACGTTGGATCGACTTCAATTCCTCTTTCCCAAAAATCAATGCACTGATTGTTTTGTTGCCGAAAATGTAGTTCGCCAATATCATTGTAAAATGCGCCATTGCCTGGAAACTTTTTAATGGCTTTTAAATATAAAATCTCGGCTTCTACAAATTGTTGGCTTGCCATATAAATGGTTCCTGCTATTTGATAAGTTTGATCATCAGCGACACCTGAATCAATTTTTTGGACTAAAAGTTTAATGCCTCTTTTATATTCCTTTTCAAAATACAAGCAAAGTGCTAAGTCTTTTGTGAAAATGATATTGTTTGTATCTAAATTGTAAGCTTCATTTAATAGTGATTCTGCGTTAGAATAATCACCATCTACCATGTAGTTTTTACCCATTTCATGCAATCGCTTTGCATCTTGTGCAATTCCTTTTTGTGCAATTGAAATTAAAATGATAAAAATGAATTTCTTCATGTTGATTATTGTTGAATACGTATTGATGAATTCGATGTAAATAATACTAGTATTGACATCAGTTCAATCCTTATAAACTAACTTACAATTAAATGCGTCAACAAGCCATCTCTAAGTTTTGGTTCAAACCAAGTGCTTTTTGGTGGCATCACGTTTCCACTATCCGAAATGTCAAATAGTTGCTGAATACTTACTGGGTATAAGCTGATTGCCAAGGCCATCTCGCCACTATCCACCCTGTTTTCAAGCGCTTCTAGTCCACGAATCCCACCTACGAAATCAATACGTTTATCCGTTCTTTGATCTTTGATATTTAGCAATGGAGCAAGAATGTTGTTTTGTAAAATGGTTACATCCAACACACCAATTGGGTCTTCGGTATAAGTGCCTTTTAATGAAGTTAATTTGTACCAAGCTTTGTTGATATATAATCCAAAACTGTGTAATTCTTCTGGGCGATAAGCGGTATCTACTTTTTCTACTGAAAATTTATCTTTAAGCTTTTGCAAAAAAGACTCCTCACTCAAATCGCCTAAATCTTTTACCACACGATTGTAATCCATTATCATCAATTGATTTGAAGGAAATAACGTGGTTAAGAAATAGTTCGATTCAGGTGTTGCTTTACCACCTAATGCTGCGCGTACTTTTGCTGCAGATGCTGCACGATGGTGACCGTCTGCAATGTATGTACATGGAACTTTTGTTTTAAAAAGCTCCGTAATTTTTTCAATCGTATTGTCATCATTTACAATCCAAATGCTGTGTTGGATTTCATCGTCTGCCACAAAATCGTATTGCGGGTTTTTTTCTGATGTCCATTTTTGAATTATGGCATCTACTTCATCTACATTGCGATAAGCTAAAAACACGTTTCCGGTTTGAGCGCCCGTAGTTTTAATGTGGTTGATGCGATCTAATTCTTTTTCTGGGCGGGTGAACTCATGTTTTTTAATCAAATCGTTTTCATAATCATCAACCGAACTGCCACATACCAAACCTGTTTGGCTTTTGCCATTCATAATCAAACGATAGATATAATAACAAGGTTTGCTTTCTACGAATAAAATATTTCTACTGATAAATGCCGTTAGATTTTCTTTGGCTTTATCGTAAACCTCTTGCGAGTGAATATCAACCGATTCGGGTAAATCAATTTCACTTTTGGTAATATGTAAAAAAGAAGAATGGTTTCCTTGTGCTTCTATTTTTGCTTCTTTGCTGTTTAATACATCATAAGGTCTTGATGCAACTTGTTTAGCCAACTGGGCTTCGGGCCTTAAAGCCTTAAATGGAGAAATCGTTATCATTTATTTTTAAATTAAAACAAAAATAGGGTTATTAAAATAGGGAATTAAAAATTCTTACATAAAGTTTTAAACAACGGATTGCTCAAAATTTTTCATCAGGTTTACAAGCACCTCCACACTACTTAAAGGTAAGGCATTATATAGAGAAGCCCTAAACGCTCCAGAAAGTCGATGTCCTTGAATACCAATAATGCCATTTGAAGCAGCATAATCTAGAAAAAGCTGCTCATGCGCTTTGTTTTTTGTAGCAAAACAAACATTCATTTTACTTCTATCGGCT
>CALQKL020000104.1 GCA_943331145.2 Chitinophaga pinensis | reverse complement strand
TAAAGTAGCAGAGGAAGTATCAGCGATAACTTGGTCTGCTCCAGGATCCACAACAGGAGGGTTAAGAATGGTTAAATTTAAAGTTTGTGTTGAATCACAACCAGTTGCATTTGTTGTGATGTAGCTATAAGTTCCACTAGCTGTATATAAACTTTCGTTCCAATCGTAGCTACCACAAGCAGTGATATTTTTTGTACTACTCGTAGGTCTACAAGTTGTTGTGTAATTTATATCAACTACGCTAATATATCCGAAACTACTCGCTGCATGTACCCTAACATCAAAAATCTGTTCTGTTTTTCCTGTTATTAAAAATGTTGCAGCATTATTATAATCAGCATTATTTGTGGCATCATAAGATTTCCAAGTAGAAGCCTCTGAAGTTTTTATTTCAATAATTCTTGGTACGTTGATTGCCTTAGTTCCCCAGAATTTAAAGCTGTATGCTTTTGTTGAATCTAATCCTGAAAATTTCCATTGGCCATTTGTTGCACTTGGATGAGCAAATACATAATCAGCAGTTGCTGAAGCCACATAATCACCAATAGTACCAACACCCGTAGGGAATTCTGTATTTGTGTTTACTCCTAAGCCAGATAAGTTAAATGTACCATCTATTCTACTTACAACTTCCATTGAAATACCTGTTGTAGCATTGTTTGTGTTAATTGCATCTGTAATTTTAAAGCCGTTTGTACCGCTTGTTACATTATTCCAGTAATTGCTGTTGATATCAGGAGAAGATGTTGTAGAAGTCGCTCTACCAAAATCAATTAAGATTCTAGCACCAACTTGAATCATCACAGTATCCTTATCTGTTGCACCATTATTATCCGTTACTGATAATTCAAACTGATAAATCCCACCAACAAGATTGCTAATTAAAGTAGTTGCTGCATTTGGAGACGCGATATTATGAGATTGTGGGCCACTGATTTTTCTCCAATTATATGAAATAATTGTTCCATCAGGATCAATAGAACTTGTCCCATTTAATGTAGTTGAATTTGTAGGTAATATTAATGTGACATCCGAACCTGCATTTGCAATTGGTAAAATATTAGGAGAATCGGTACTATCATATTTCATGATATCAATTAATCCAATATAACCAAAAGTGCTGCCAGATTTTGTACGAATATCAAAAATCATTTCACTTTTTCCGCCGAATACAAACACCGCTGCTTGATTAAAATTATTATTCCCTTGTGCTTCGTATGATTTATAAACAGACTCATCTTCTTGTTTAATTTCAACTTCTTTAGTAGATGCATCCCCAGTTTTGCTACCCCAAAACTTCACTGTGTAAACTGATCCAGTGTCTAAGCCGGTTAATTTCCACTTTCCGTTTGTTCCAGAATTATGCGCAAAAGCATAATCAGTGGTAGCTGAACTTGGATAATCTCCAACTGAACCTGTTGTATTTCCTGTATTCACACCAAAACCAGCAGTGTTAAATGTGCCATCAATTCTGTTTACAACTTCAAATCCCAATGAATTTAAAACATTGTTTGTAGTAATTGAGTTGGTAAATTTCACACCGTTATTTGCAGAAATAACATTGTTCCAGTAATTATTGTTTGCATCAGGAGAAGCTGTTGTTGTGTTGCCAAAGTCAATTAAAATTCTAGTGCTAACAGTCACTACAACAGTATCTTTTTGAACATTAGATAAGTCATCTGTAACGGTAATTTCTATGAAATATGCACCTTCAATTAAATTAGATACAGAAACTGTAGACGTATTTTCATTTGAAAATGAGTATACACTTGGGCCATTTAACAAAACCCAATTATATCCAGTTATGTTACCTGTTGAATTTGCCACTGCAGAAATTGAAGTGCTGTTTTGTGGTAAAACAAGTGAAACATCTGCACCTGCATTTACAGTTAAAGTGCCAGTTTCAGCTTTCAAAACATTGCTTGAAATAGCAAGTAAAAAAGTAAATAAAATAAGTCTACTCGATTGAGTAATAAATTTTTTCATTTTAAAATTATTTTATGAAATTGAATTGGAGTGCAAAGTAATAAATAATTGTGAAATCTTGTACTAAGGTCTTGCCTTAATTAAAAATAAAGTTTTATTGTTTTCAATAATTTGCATATCTAAAATATCCTCAACTCCATCTCCATTTACATCGTCATTAAGATACCCAAAACCTGTATTTTTTGCTTTAATTTCTACTTGTTTTAAATCAAATTCGTTTATTGTACCGTCTTGGTTTACATCTCCAGAAAAAATCGCATATGTACCTGTAGAAATAAACTTCATTGGAGTATTTGAATTGTTACTATAAGCTTTTGATATGCTATTGCTGAAATCATAAGTTGAGTTTGGCATCAACTTTACGGTATTGGCGCTCCATGTTTCTAAACTATTTTTATGATTAATTGAAATATAATAATATTCCCCTGATAAACTGATAGGCAATGAAACATTTGCATTCCCATTTTTATTTATAACAGTATAGTAAGTAATAGTTGACACAGAATCCACCAAATCATCTGGATGCCAAATTTTAATACAAACACTATCTGTTAGTGTTGAATCGGCAATTTGATTTAAATTATATAAAATGGGTTTCATTAAAGAATTTGAACTATTATAATATCCTTCTAAAATGGCTTTTACGGTAAAAGAAAAAGATTGACAAGTCTGTAAGGAAATATTTAACGTTGCTATAGAATCGCAACCCATATAATTTGTAAGTGATTTTGAATAGGTTCCAATTGTGTTGTAATACGTGTTGTTCCAAAAGTAAGGGAAACTATAAGCACACAGAGATACATTTGTCGTACTGTAAGTTTTAGCAGAAGGACCACAAATCAAATTAATGGAGATGGTATCTTTTACTGTATTGTGTTTACTATCAGAAACCACTAATTCGAACTGATAATATCCACTTTTTAAATTACTCACTTGGCTTGATAAACTTGTTGGAGATGAAAATTCAAAAGTTGACGGCCCCGATATTTTATTCCACAAAATCGAAGTAATGGAAGCATTTGTACTTATAGCCTCCCCTTGTAAATAATAACTTGTGGTAGGTAAATTTAGCGTTATGTCATTACCGGCATTTACAATTAATTTTCCAAGGTATCTATTTGCAAGGGTATCTAATATACATTCCTTTTTTAATCGTTTGTAAAATTCTTCATGCCCTGCATTATTTACATGAACATAATCGTAATAATATTGGCTAGCAATAGTCCCATCTTCATCTGCAATACCATCCCAAAAATCAACCGCCTTTTCTGTAAAACGAGTAAGCACCCAGGTTCTAAAGTCTCGGAGATTGTTCATTTGCGCTGTGTTTAAATAAAACCTCGGCTGACTTGTTGTAACCCAAACAGGAATTTTAAGCGAGTCTGCTATGCGCATTGTAGCTTCAAAATTTGCTTGTTGTTCTGCCAAGGTGTAATTACTTGCCGCATCATTGGATGGCATATTGATGATTATAGCATCGGGATTGTCTAATAAAGCATTTGTAATATTAAATTCCGTACTCGGATTTGGTCTATCTTCCGGTGGTTCATAACCTGTTGGTCTTAAATTGTGATAAGTTCTGTAACCAGGAATTCCGTAATTTATAATATCATTTAACGGATTTTTTCTTTTAATGTATGCACGATATTTTGAAACGAAACTGCTATCTGTATTACTAGCGCCAGTTCCATAAGTAGTTGAAGATCCTAAAATCACGATTTTCCAAGATTTATTACAATTAACCACATCTGAATCTCCAGCATGGGTTTTTAACACAATGAAAAAGGAAAAAAATAAAAAAATAGTTTTCATCTGTTTTTTAAATAATTAAAATTTTATTAAAAACCACATTAAACATCAAAATACACCAAACAAAATTGGTATTAGATGTCGTGGATTTCAAATAGAATTTAAAGGAAAATGATTTTAAATTGGAGTCTCGGATTAGTACAAATAAATAAATAAGGAAATTACATTTTATGAACTACTGCATTTCGTATACAAATATAACGTTTGTTTTTGCTTTATTATAATTAATTGTCGATTACATTATTAATTTTTTTTGAAAGGAATAAAAAAAAATATCAACAAAATAGACAATTGTCCAATCGGAGAAATGTCCATCAGTAGCCAATTAAACAAATGAAAAACAATAAGTAAAACACCAATTATTTTATCGTATTTTTTTGCGAAGAAGCCTAATATCGTTGTTCCCTCAAGCATAATTGCGCCAAAAAAAAGCAATTGTGCCAAGTTTTTATGATTCAAAAAATAACTGTTTATCAAAGTTCTAACACCCATATTCTGCTCAATATAATAAGGCAAAAATTGTTGGGACAAAATAGAACTTAGATGATTTGTATTGAAAACGCCATCACCCCCAATTTTTAATATTGCGGAAGATGTATAAAAAAACAATATCCAATATCGAAGCAATTCAAAAGCCAGCATCTTGTTTTTCTCAGAATTAAACATTAACGGAATTAAAACCCAAACAAATCCAGATTGATAATTTCTATGTCCGAGATAGCCGGTAAGGGTTATATAATAAAGCAACAATAATAAAAAGGTAACCCTTATCCATTTTTCATTGAATTTAAAAAGGGATATCATAAAAAATCCAATTGTAGCAAAATCTAATATTGATGCTATTAATGGATATTTAATTATAGTTTGAGGAATAAACAGGCCGTAAAATATCCAGTATAATGGATCAACGCCAATATTAAAATATGGCGCTTTGCTAATTGAAGCATAACCAACACCAGAAATCTGAAAAATTAGAAACTCAATAAATACCAATAAAATCAATTGTTTGGCAAAATCTGTTCGAAGAGGTGTCAAAAATTTATTCATGATTTTGAGTTTTAGTTGAACACAAAATGTTTGAATCTAGAATTGCCACAATGCCATTTTCTATTCCTACTTTATATTTTACCAATTCAAAATGATCATTAGCTTGAACTTTTATTCCTGTATAAGATGCATACCATGTTGCCCAAGTTTTAAAATCAACCTCGCCAGGCGTAAACGCTTTTTTTATGATCGAATTCTGTTGTTTATTTCTTATTTTTTCATCAATGTAAATGTTTAAATAATTGCATTTGTTTTGAATTAAATAATCAGCATATTTTGTTACGGATTGTTCCAAAAAATCCTTTTTCCAATACATGAAATGTGTATAATTTATGCGTTGTCCGTTTATCTTTAAATAACAACAGGTGGTTCCTGTAAGTTGAGTATTGCTATACATACTATTATAAGGAAACATAGCCATGTCCATTTTTTTACACAAACACAAGAAATATATTACCATATATAAAATCACAACTGCAAAAGCCCATTTGCTGTGTTTTAATAGTTTGTATAGAAAAGTTGAACTCATTTATTTGATTGTTCGTTTTTTATAAACTGTTTTTTTAAATCAAACAAAAAGAATAGAAATACGAATACATAAGCTGATGAGCTAATAATCGCCGCGGAGTAAACACCATACTTTGGAATTAGCAACCAATCTAAAGATAAAACCAAACATAAACCCAAGAAATCGCCAATAAAAATCTTTTTAATATTTCCATTATTGATGTAAATGGCATTAATTAAAGTAAGCAATCCCAATCCTACAAAGCCAGGCATTAAGATGAACATCAGTTGATACATTTCGCTAAAAGAAGCGCCAAAAATTAAAGGATAAATAATTTTACCTGTTCCAATTAAAATCAAAGCTGCAAAACAAATAAGCAGTACATAAGGTTTAATCATTTTCATCCAAGCCTTATAATCAGACCCAATTTTTTCTGTACTTACAAAAGGAAGCAAAGTAGAACTGATGATTGATGAAAAGTAAATAAAATATTGACCAATTTTACCGCATTGTACATAATTACTCAGCGTAACTACATCGCAATATCTGGCAACAAAAAAATTATCCACCCTTAAAAAACAAAAATAAATTACTGAAGAAATCATGATAAAAAAACCATGTTTGTAAAAAGAACGCCAGTTAATCTCAGAACTTATTTTGTGATTTTTATAATTGCTTTGCATTAAAAAAATTATTCCTTGTAAAAAATACAAAGCGCCAAAACCTAAACTAATCATCGCTATCAATTGGGGATGATTGGGTGTGGCAAAAAAATACAAGAAAAACAGAAAAATGACATTTGTAACAACCAATACCAAATTTTGAAAATTAAACTTTTTAATGGAAGTCAATAAGCCCTGAAAAAGTATCATCATTAAATTACCAACGCCCATCAAACACAATCCAAACCAGGGCTGACGTAAATAAAACTCAATTTGATTGAAAAATAAACTGACAAAAATGATTAAGCAAAAGGCAAAGAATAAAGTAGCTTGAATTAGCTTTTTACGAATGATTTGATACAGTGCATTTTCGCGCGAAACCCAAGCGATTGCTGAATAATCGAGTCCAAAGCTGAATACAAAAGCAATGGTATTCATGATGTATAATTCATTAAAATAAATCCCACTAAAATTTGCGCCTACCCTTCTTACAATCAATACATTAATACAAAAAACGATGAAATGATTCAACAGTTTTCCTGCAATATTCTGTTTGATTATGGAAGATAAATTTTTCAATTTGTTGGAATTAATTTTTCAATGCGCTAACAATTGCAGCAAATTCTGAAGCAACTAAACTAGCGCCTCCAACAAGTCCACCATCAACATCAGGCTTTCCAAAAATATCAGCCGCATTAGATGCTTTTACGCTACCACCATATAAAATCGAAACCGAGTTTGCTATTTCGGATCCGTATTTTTGAGCAATAACTTGGCGAATATGTGCATGCATTTCTTGTGCCTGATCACTACTCGCCGTTTTTCCTGTACCTATTGCCCATATTGGTTCGTAGGCAATAATAAAATCCTTCATTTGCGCTTCTGTTAAATGAAATAAACTTTCTTTTAATTGAATTTCTACAAAATCATTTTGAGTATTTGCCTCACGAATTTCCAAAGGTTCGCCACAACAAAAAATAGGTTTGATATTAAATTCAAAAGCGCGATTTATTTTTTGAGCTAAGGTTTCATTGCTTTCGAAATAATATAACCGGCGTTCGCTATGACCGATTATGGCATAATGGATAGAGATTCCATTCAACATTTCAGCACTGGTTTCTCCGGTGCATGCGCCATTGGTTGTTGCAGATATATTTTGTGCGGCAACTTCAATATGAGGAGTAGAAATTTGTTGCTTAACCGGAATTAAATAAGGGAAAGGTACTGCCAATAAAACTTGTTGATTTTCTGAAATCGATAGGTTTTGATTTTGAAGATCGGTTACCAATTGTTCGGCCTGAGTCAATGATAAATTCATTTTCCAATTGGCTGCAGCTATTTGTTTACGCATGGTTTAAATTTTGATGAATATTTTTTAAAATTTCAATTTCTTCATTTGTGATTTCTTGCTGTTTGGACTGCTTCCATTTTT
>CALQKL020000103.1 GCA_943331145.2 Chitinophaga pinensis | reverse complement strand
GCTCAATTTGGAGAGAAGAAGAACAAATCAAACAAATCACTTTTAATTGCATTGCTATTAATTGCATTGATTGGAACTTGGGGCTATATTATTTGGGATAAAAACAAGACAAAGGAATTAATTACTCAAAAAGACAAAGCTATTTCTGCTACTTCTATACAAAGAGATGAATTGCAAAAAGAACTAGAAGATGCATCAATTCGCTATGACATCATTAAAAGTTCCAACACCAAAAAGGATAGTGTAATAGAAGCGAAGGATATCGAAATTCAAAACAAAAAAAAGAAAATAAATATATTGCTTGCTAAAGCCAATGCTACAAAAGCCGAATTGGCTGAAGTTAAATCTCTAATTGGTTCATTAAATTTAGATATTGAAGGATATAAAACTCAAATAGCAATTCTTGAGGGTCAAAAAATAGAGCTTACGAAAGCCAATCAATCCTTATCTACCCAACGTGATAATATTCAAAAAGATTATGATTCTTCTGTTGAAGAAATAAAAAATAGGGATAAAATTATTGATATTGGCTCAACTTTACACGCATCTAATTTTTCTATTGTTCCAATCGATGAAAGAGGAAATGGAAAAACAAAAGAAACAACCAATGCAAAAAAAGTTGACAAACTTCGCATCAGTTTTGACCTTGATGAAAACATGATTACTCCTTCTGGCGCTAAAAAATTATATATCATTATTACCGATCCAACTGGAAAAATTATTGCAACTGATGAATCTGGAAAAATTAGTACTCAAGACAATGGCAATTTAGATTATACGCAACAAATGGAAATCAACTACACAAAGAATCAACGTCAAACTGTAAGTTTTGATTGGAAAAGTGGTGGGAAATATATTATTGTAGATTATAAAATCGAAGTGTATAACAACGGTTTTAAGATAGGACAAGGGATTCGTCAGTTAAAAAAAGGTGGGATTTTTGGATAACCGTTTTAAAAAATTGCCCTAACAGATGCACGTCCAATATTAATCATATTGGACGTTTCTGATTTACGACCTTCATATTGAATATTCAACTCTAAGTTTCCTGATAATTTTCGAATAAAATCTACTGACCATACATAATTTTTGCCTGGCAATAACCCGCCTAGCATAATAAACCCAACTGTACTATTGTATGATTCTTGGCCAACAAATTGTATTTTACTATACGTCATTTTTAATCCAGCACTCATTTTTGAAGAAGCATTATATTTCATTTCGGCATTAAATGCTTGTTCCTTCATGTTTTCCATGAAATCTATTTTATTATTTTTTTGAGCATATTGATATCCAATATTTGCCCTGAAAATTGATTTATATTGATAGATAAAACTGGGCTCTATTTTATTTTGCAAAATTCGATAATTTCTATTTTGAAAAGCAGTTCCACCGGTTAATAACGAGAGTACTTCTTGATGACCGTTAATCTGCATGGATAAAGTACGATTAAATTGGAATCGCAATTTACCTTGCCAGCGATTTGAGGATCTTTTTTCCGCTCCATAAGTGAGTAAAGCTTGAGCAGAAGTATTTGTTTGTATAATATCAAAACCCCATGCAGCACTTGTTCTATTTATGAGTAAAGAATTTGTTAATACAGAACTTCCTGCAATCAAAGAGGTATCTGCAAAACCATCACCAAATGGATTAAAAACAATCAATTTTAAATCAGTAATCTTTTTATTTATTTGCCAACTCGAATTCAAACTGCTTCTTTTTAAAACATTCAACATTTTGTTTTTGGTTGAATGTATTAATTGCTTGGGAATAAATTCTACATTATAATTAAATTGTAAGAAATTAGTTTTTACATACTCATTGCTTGGGGTAAAAATTCGAATGTACTTTTTTTGATCCTGAAAAACGCCCAACTCAAATTCATTTAACTCTTCGATGCCATTGTTGTTGTAATCATTCCAAGTGTAAAGCCCCTGTCCTATTGGAACCGCGACATAAGAAAATGCACGTTTCTGTTCCTGCCCACTACCTAATTCATAAAATACATCTCCCTTCAACAATCCCTTCCATTCATTAAACCCATATTCAAAACGAGCTAAAAAAGATTTGTCTGATTTTTGATTATTTGCTCCAATTTTCAATACTTGCAACGAGCGAAACCCTGCAGTTGTTTTCAATTGACGAAGTTCATTTTTCATTAGGTTTATGGTAAACCCTAGATTATCACTTTTATCTATTTTAGACCAAATTTGATTAAAAGGCAACCAATCATGACGTGTAAAATAGTTAATGTTCCAATTGTTTTTATTTTGTGGATTAGACCTAATAAAAGCTTCGAAACGACTAAACGAAAAACTGCCAAATGTAAATGTATCTGCAATCACATTTTTTATCTTATTGATTTCAGCTAAAAAATTAATTCCTACTTCGGTTTCGTTTAGTTTTTTAAATTGGTTTTTGAATTCGAAATTTGGGCGGAAAAAATACCCCTTTTTATTATCATCACTCAATTGCATCAAACTTGAATTAGACGTAACTGTAAAATATTTAATTTTAGATTGAACATTCAATTGATGTTTGTAGGCTTTATAATTTTCATCCCGATTATAAAAAAAAATGCCATATTGTAGATTCCCACCTTTATTACCTAAAAATTTAACGCTTCCATTGTATAACTTTTCATTAGATGCAGCAGCATCAGAATTCAAACTCCAGTCTCTAAGAAACTCCACACTCCTTAATCTTTCTATAGGTCTAAAAGATTTTTGCACCCATTCAAAACCACCATTAAATTCTACCACATGTTTGGATTTCAAAAAGTCAATTGGATTTAATTGATGCCTTAAATTGACTTTCCCCGCCAGTCCTTTATTATTTTCTTTATCTAAATTGGAATACAGATTAATATCGTAATTGCTTAATGCAACATCTGTTTGGATGCTGGTATTTTTAGTAAGATTGTATTGCAACCCAACTGCATAAACTTGTTGTTGTTTGGGTGTAATTAAATAACTAACTGGTAAATAATCGCCTTGTTTACGCATAGACGCATCAGGCTTCACCCATTGGAATACTTTTCCATTTGCACCATTGGGCAATGTTTTATAATTCCCATTTCCAGCACCGACATAAGTAAAAGATACGTTGTACAAATCTTCGTTATTATCTCTCGAAAATACAAATACTGAATCATGTGTTCCATTGTTGTAAATCGTATCGATTTTTTTGTATAGTATCTTTCCATTTGAAAATGTATCTCTAGATGCTATAGAAATAAAAGCATTTTGAACACTATCCCCTATATTTTTAAGTAAGTTTTGTTGAGCAAAGGTTAATGGCTGATCGATTGGAGATGTTTTCTGATCAGAATTTGAATAAGCAGCAAAATTTAATTTCAATTTATTTTTCAATTCCCATCGATCTAAAATATAAAACTGTGTGTTTAAATAATTACGATCTGCATATTCAAACTCAATTTGTATACGTTTGTCCTTGGTAATGATTTGCTTTGGTGTAAACGTAAGTTCTGCTGTATTGTAGTTAATGATATAATCCTGATCCTCTCCACGAGTCAATAAAATTCCGTCGATATATACTTTTTCTGTACCCGCCAATACCATAAAATAAAGCTCATTATTTGCGCCTTGCAAACGATAAGGCCCCTGATTTCTTTCAATTGGCTTGATGAAATTTCGGGTGTATTTACCTTTAGCAATTGCGCCGCTTAGAAAAATACCATTTGTGATTTTAGAATTTATTTTGATGGAATTAAAAAACGAAACGCCTTGTATTCTTTTGCTAAAATTTAAATATTGACTTTGGTTTTCTTTCAGATCTAAATCTCCAAAATCAAGGTGCCAATTTTTCTTTTTTACTTGTAAAAATATACGGTCAAAATCGCGCAGGTCTCTAGTATTCCCATCGGGCTGAATTGGAATCGAGTTGTCTGTTATAGATGCTGTAATCTCCATGCTATCACCAATCATTCCATGCAATTGAAGATTTAATGAAGAATTTAATACCGCATCTTGATTGTTTCCAAATGAAATAGACCGTCCTATGCTTCCCTCTGATTGAAGCCCTTTAAAATCAAAAAGAGGAATATCGTTTGCCGTAACTGCATTTTTTATTTTTAACGGTTTTTCAGCGATAAAATTATTACGAACACTATCATACTTGTATTGAAATAATTTCATTTTTAATGCAAAAGGGAATACCCGATAAACAAGTGTTACCGAATCTTGTGTTGGCTTTATTATCCAATTTAAAATGGCATTCGCTTCATCAATTTTATATTTTCCAACATTAGATTCAACTATAAATAAGCTATTGGGTACGATGCTAAAATTGTCAATTTTGATTGATGATAATGAAGTTGAGATTTTTTTCTTTCTAAGATTAGACAAATCATTCGGTTTCCATTGAGCAAACAAAGGATTCGAAATAAAACCCACGTTAATGAATAAGAATAATATTATCAGCTTTATTTTCAATACAACCTCTGTTTGTTATAAAATTAGCCATTATAGTTTGGCTTAAATAATAAGTTTATTTAGGAATTTATATGCTACAAACTAACCGATCTTCTTCAAACGCTGACGGGATTTATTAAAAACCATCCTTCCTTTATCCATGCCTTTGCGCAATTCTTTTTGTACTTCTTCGGGTAAATTTATCGTGTCGGTACATGCTTGGCTACAGCAACCCTGATATTGTTGAGCACATTTTTCGCATTGAATAAAAAGTAAATGGCAAGCTTCGTTTTTACAATTGGTATGATTATCCGCAGGTGTTTCACATTGATGACAAGTAGCAATAATTTCATCTGTTATTCTTTCGCCCAATCGATTATCAAAAACAAAATTCTTCCCATGGAACTTATTGTTTAGCGATTGATTTTTTACCTCATTTGTATAATGAATAATGCCACCTTCTAGATGAAATACGTTTTTGAATCCACGGTGAAGCATATACGCACTTGCTTTTTCGCAGCGTATTCCTCCTGTACAATACATGATGATATTTTTTTCTTTTTCATTTTCGAGCATAGAAGCCGCCATGGGCAATTGTTCTCTAAATGTATCGCTTGGAATTTCAATGGCATTTTCAAAATGTCCAACTTCGTATTCGTAATGATTGCGCATGTCTACAATAACGGTGTTGGGGTCATTTGCAAGCGTGTTGAAAGTTTGAGCATCAACATATTTACCTTTATTGGCCATATTGAATTCTGGGTCACTTATGCCATCGGCTACAATTTTATCCCTGATTTTTATTTTCAATACCCAAAAAGATTTGCCGTCATCATCAACTGCAATATTTATTCTAATGCCATTTAGCGCAGAGAAACTGTATAGAAATGCCTTAAATAATTCGAAATTACTTTGTGGGACGCTGGCTTGTGCATTTATTCCTTCGCTTGCAACATAGATTCTACCAAATACTTTTAATTCATTTAATCCCTTGTATAATTCATCTCTGAACAATTGGGGATTTTCAACATTAAAATACTGGTAAAATGAAACGGTAACCCTAAATTCAGTTTCTTGAAATAGTAGTTTCTTTAGCTCCTCTTGGGAAACACGATTGTGAAGTACAGCCATAATTTAATATTTGATTCCAATAGTATGGAAAATCTAAAAAGATTGGATGCTTGCAGGGCAAACCAAATTAACAAGGCTAAATTAGGATAATTTAAAATTCAAAAGTTAAAAATAAAAAATTGTGATTTACTTTTTACTTTTTACTTTTTTAAAACCCAATGCTAAAACTTCTACCGCTTGATGATGATTCTGAGTTGGAGCTAGGCCCGGAACCCAACAAGCCGCCAGCACCCAATACGAAAGAGGCATTTTGATATTTGCCATTTTGAAATGCTGTAACAAAATCTATTCTGAAAATTTTAAATACATTTTCTAAACCAACAAATACCTCCTCATAACGATCAGTATTTTTAATAAAAAAAGTATTGCACCCTCCTACCAAATTCCAATTAAGTTTTTTGAATAATGGTATCTTATTGGTGATTAGCCCGTTCAAATGATGCTCCAAATGAGTTTCATAATAAAGCTTTACTGCATTGGAATTGATATAAGAATTCAACAATTGAAAACCATTTACATAGTTAGAAGAAGCTCGAACTGAACTGGTATTAAAATGCTTTAAGTCTTGTAAAAAGACTACTTTATTGTTTAAAAAGCCACCCACACTTAATTTATATTTCAACAACCCTAAAAGCTTGAAATTCTTATCATCTTGAACATCTAAGTTCCACTTATCAAAATCCACATCACTGCCTAAAATGCCACTTATTCCTTTACTATACCCAATTGAAAAAGTTGGATAATCTGAACCTATAGGCACTTTTCTTTTGGGGAATTGAATGTACCGTTGACCTGGCTTTAAGCTAAAAGAAACATTCGTTATAAAAGCTTGATGCTTGATGTTAAAGTTGGAGAAATATTTATTAATTGGCGTATTACTGGTTATTCGAAACGCATTTCTTTTGTCTATTGTAAATGAAGTTGTATTTGTCAACGTAATTCTATCCTCATAGCTAGATGACAATTTAATTTTAAACCCATTTTCAAAAGTTTGATTATAGCTGATGCTTCCGAAATATTTTTCATAAATTTTCATTTCGTTTTTTCCATCCAGTAATGTGCTAATTGTATTCACCAATGGTAGAATTGGATTGGAAGCATTATACTGCTCTACTTTTTTTCCTGCTGATACACTTAAACTGTAGTTTTTTATTTGGTCAGTTATTCCTGCATCATATTTGCGCCAGATTACATCAAGCCATGTATTAAAATGAGTATTTACAAAGCCATATCTAAAATTGGGTTTAATTATTAACTTAGATTTCAATTTCGTGATTCTTTTTTCATAATACCCGCTTAAAACAAGCGAAAATCCTTCTACCGTATTGAATTGCGAATTGATTAACAACGGATCGATACCCCATTTGAAAGGGTTAATTTTACTATAACGTGTCCGGTTTATTCCTGGAAAAAACAAGTTTTGAATTTTAATTTTCCCTTGTCTCTTTTTTAATGTATCTATGTTATTGTTGATTGCCGCAGAGTCCATCGCAACAACAAGTAAGCTGTCTTTAAACTTGTAATCATGTTGTTCATCAGCCATCAATGGAATAGGCCTTATTGAGTCCCAGTAATTTCTTTGCTTTTTATTTACTGCTGAATCATAAATAATAATTGTTTTATCAAACAGTTTTTTATCGAAAACAGGATTGATTTTATAATCGGAATAAACAGATAAAAAGCTACCAATCACATCAATGTTGAATAGTTTCAAATTGAAGTATATCATCTGATTTTTAACACGCCAAATATATTGATCCAATGGAATATGCAATTGTGAGATTTGAAGTGTATCTAATATTTCAAGTTGAGACTTCTTGGTTAATAAAAAATCAAAACTATGTATTGCCCATTCTTCGTCTATAATATTAATAATGCCAGAAAACAAAGGTTCGTATTTTCTTTTTGGTGTCACTCGAATGGTATTAATTGTTTTGCCATTTTCTACAAAACTACCCAGCATTTTATATTTGTAAAATCGAAGGGCTCCATCTGCAAT
>CALQKL020000102.1 GCA_943331145.2 Chitinophaga pinensis | reverse complement strand
TTAATGGCAAAAATGCGCCTGAATTGCACATCAGCGAAGGGTATAAAGACATGCTCAATCAATATGATAAAGGCAAAAAAAACGACAAGCGCCAAAAAGATGCCGTGATTTTTATCAAACAAAAATTAGATTCTGCCAAATGGTTTATTGATGCCATTAAACAAAGGCAAGAAACCCTAATTAATACCATGAGCGCTATTATGCGTTATCAATATAATTTCTTTTTGAGTGGCGATGAAACAGAATTGAAACCAATGATTTTAAAAGACATTGCAGAAAAAACAAATCTGGATATTTCTACCATCAGTCGTGTGGCCAACAGTAAATTTGTTCAAACAGAATTTGGCACATACCGATTGAAGTTTTTATTTAGTGAAAGCATGCAAACCGACGCGGGCGAAGAAGTGAGTACAAGAGAAGTAAAAAGAATTTTATCCGACATCATTGAAGCCGAAAATAAGAAGAACCCTTTTAGCGATGAAATATTAACCGACATGTTACAAGAAAAAGGGTATAATATTGCCAGGCGAACCGTGGCGAAATATCGGGAACAATTAAATATTCCAGTTGCCCGTTTGCGTAAAGAAATATAATTTAGTAAAAATGAATGAAGCTCCAGAAAAAATAGAATCGCAAACCTCCACAGAGAATTTATTTGTACATACAATAGCAAAAATCATTTCTGTTTTATTTCATCCTTTATTTGTGCCCATTTATTTTGTGTGGTTTTTATTATACATCCACCCATTGGCATTTATTGGATTTTCAGCGATGCAAAAATTTCAAACTTTAATTATTGTATGCATCAACCTAACCATTTTCCCTTTGGTTAGCGTGCTGTTGTTAAAAGCACTTGGCTTTATAGAATCTATTTTTTTAAAAACGCAGAAAGATAGAATCATTCCATACATAGCATGTGGTATATTTTTCTTCTGGGCATTTACCGTTTTTAAAGAGCAAACAAAATATCCTATAATTTTGGTGGTATTTATTTTAGGCATCTTCTTGGCATCTTCAGCAGCATTAATAGCCAATATTTATTTTAAAGTAAGCATGCACGCGATTGGAATGGGCGGCTTGTTGGGGATATTTGCTGTATTATTTTACAACAACAATTTGTCAATGGCCTGGCCAATGGCTTTGGTTTTAATTATTTCGGGAATCGTATGCACAGCGCGGTTGCTTTTAAACACGCACACGCCTAAAGATATTTACGCTGGATTATTAATTGGAATCGCAACCCAAATTGCAGCCAATTATTTTTTATAATCTACCAACCTAAAACCCAAGCAAAAATCAAAGGTGCTACAATGGTGGCATCACTTTCTACAATAAATTTCGGTGTATTGATATCTAATTTACCCCAAGTGATTTTTTCATTTGGAACAGCACCTGAATATGAACCGTAAGAAGTAGTTGAATCGCTTATCTGACAGAAATAGCTCCAAAATGGTACATCATGCCATTCTAAATCTTGATACATCATGGGCACCACGCAAATTGGAAAATCACCTGCAATACCGCCACCAATTTGGAAAAAGCCAACGCCTTTTCCAGATGAATTATTTCTATACCAATCTGCCAACCAAACCATGTACTCAATACCTGATTTCATGGTGGTGGCTTTCATTTCATTTTTAATGACGTAAGAAGCAAAGATATTTCCCATCGTACTGTCTTCCCAACCTGGAACGACAATTGGAATATTTTTTTCCGCAGCAGCCAGCATCCAGCTGTTTTTTGGATCTATTTCGTAATACTGTTCCAACACACCACTCAACAACATTTTGTACATGTATTCGTGTGGGAAATAGCTTTCACCTTTATCATTGGCGTCTTTCCACAATTGATGGATATGCTTTTGTAATCTTCTAAATGCTTCTTCCTCCGGAATGCAAGTATCGGTTACGCGATTGTAATGGTTCTCCAATAAATCCCATTCATCTTGCGGACTTAAATCGCGGTAATTGGGCACTCTCTTGTAATGAGAATGCGCCACCAAATTCATGATGTCTTCTTCCAAATTGGCACCGGTGCAACTAATGATGTCCACTTTTCCTTGTCTGATCATTTCTGCAAAACTCAATCCAAGTTCAGCTGTGCTCATTGCGCCTGCTAACGTAACCATCATTTTACCACCTTCGGTTAAATGTGTTTCGTAACCTTTTGCTGCATCCATTAAAGCGGCTGCATTAAAATGGCGATAATGATGTTGAATATATTGAGAAACCGGTCCTTTTTGCATGACTAAAAAATTTTAAAAAGTAATTATTTAGTTTATGAATTTGATGATTAAAAATTAAGCTTCTTGACTTATTGATTTTGATGCACGTTTTCTATCCTCTTCGTTTAAAATTGTTTTTCTCAATCTTACGCTTTTTGGCGTTACTTCAATACACTCATCTTGTTGGATATACTCCATACATTCTTCCAAAGTCATTAAGATTTTTGGTGCTGCTTTAGAAGCATCATCCGATCCGCTTGCACGGTGGTTGGTTAATTTTTTTGCTTCCGTAGCATTTACTACTAAATCTCCTGGCTTGATGTGCTCCGCAATAATTTGACCTGCATAAACTTCATCTCCTGGATCTACAAAAAAGCGTCCTCTATCTTGTAATTTATCAATTGAATATGCGGTTGTTTTTTCAGTTGTTTTTGATAACAATACCCCGTTATTTCTACCAGGAATATGTCCTTTCCATGGTTTGTAATCGATGAAACGATGCGCCATTACAGCTTCTCCGGCAGTGTTGGTCAACATGTTGCTTCTCAAACCGATCAAACCTCTTGAAGGAATTTCAAATTCAAGATGTTGCATTTCACCTTTGGTTTCCATGATCAACATTTCGCCTTTACGTTGTGTAACCAAGTCGATTACTTTACCGCTATATTCTTGAGGAACGTCTACTACTAAATTCTCGTATGGTTCGTGTTTTTTACCATCGATTGTTTTTACCAAAACTTGAGGTTGTCCGATGGTTAACTCAAAACCTTCTCTTCTCATGGTTTCAATTAAGATACCTAAATGCAAAATACCTCTTCCAAATACCAAGAAGCTATCTGCACTATCGCTATCCTCTACACGAAGTGCCAAGTTTTTTTCTGTTTCTTTAAATAAACGATCACGTAAATGGCGACTCGTAACAAACTTACCTTCTTTACCAAAGAAAGGCGAGTTGTTGATACCAAACAACATGCTCATTGTTGGCTCATCTACGCTGATTACTGGTAATGCTTCTGGATTTTCTGCGTCAGCAATGGTATCTCCAATGTTGAAATCATCCAAACCTACAACGGCACAAATATCTCCAGCAAATACTTCTGTAGCTTTCTTTTTGCCCATGCCTTCAAATACATACAATTCTTTGATACGCATTTTTTTAATTGTGCCATCAGCTTGCATTAATGCGATTTGTTGGTTTTCTTTTAAGCTACCACGCGCCACTTTTCCAACCGCAATTCTACCCAAAAATGAAGAGTAATCCAATGAAGTGATTTGCATTTGAGAATATCCTTCATTTACCTTTGGCTCTGGAACGTATTGAATAATGCCATCTAACAATGGGCTGATGTTATCGATTTGTGTTAATGAGCTGTTGAACCAACCATTTTTACCCGAACCATAGAAAGTTGGGAAATCCAATTGCTCTTCAGAAGCATCTAAATTGAAAAACAATTCAAATACAGCATCGTGCACTTCATCCGGACGGCAATTTGGTTTATCTACTTTATTTATAACTACAATTGGTCTTAATCCCAAAGCCAATGCTTTTTGTAATACGAAACGGGTTTGCGGCATTGGTCCTTCAAAAGCATCTACCAATAACAAAACCCCATCCGCCATTTTCAAAACCCTTTCTACTTCACCTCCAAAATCCGAGTGACCAGGAGTATCGATTACGTTAATTTTAACGTCTTTATAGGTTACAGATACGTTTTTACTAAAAATGGTAATCCCTCTTTCTCTTTCAAGGTCATTACTATCCATGATTAACTCTCCAGTTTCCTGATTTTCTCTAAAAACTTTAGTTGCATGTAAAATTTTGTCCACCAATGTTGTTTTACCGTGATCTACGTGGGCAATAATTGCGATGTTGCGAATATTCATTGTTTAATTTTTGTTGCTTTTTTTCAAAGCATTTGATTTTTGACGTGCGAAGGTAAAGGTTTAAAGTGGGTTGGCAAGGACTTATGTGTGATTAGTTTATTAATTCTCGGTTTTTTACCCGCATTTTGCTTGCATGAGCAATTATTTAAGCGATAATTTTAGGTTTGACATACATTTGTGGGGAATTAAAATTCAAAAGTAAAAATTCAAAAATAGAGAATGGAGAAACAACGATTTTATTCAAATAAGTCTGTCCGATTTTTCACTTTTTACTTTTCACTTTTTACTTTTTACTTTTTACTTAATTAACACAAAATGAAACTAGTTACCTACTTAAAAGATAATCAAGAGCAATTGGCGATGTTGATGGATGGAATGTTGTATGATTTGAACAGCTTGAATCCAGAACTTCCCAATAAAATGTCGGATTTTTTAAATCATTGGGATGATTATTATCCTTTAGCATTGAATGCCGAAAAGCATTTAAAAAATGGTGTTTTAGCAAAACAATCGAATACATCTTTTAACGCAACAAATATTTTAGCACCTGTGCCAAATCCAACCAGTTGTAGAGATGGATATGCTTTTAGGCAACATGTGGCTGCAGCCAGAAGAAATCGTAAAGTGGATATGATTGCAGAATTTGATCAATATCCTATTTTTTATTTTACCAACCACAACAGTATTCAAGGACCAGGCGATATCGTTTGTATGCCCGATCATTTTGAAAAGTTAGATTTCGAATTGGAAGCTGCCATTGTAATCAATCGTAAGGGCAGAAACATTCCGGCAAATCAAGCGGATCAATATATTGGTGGATTGATGATTATGAACGATATGAGTGCACGTCGCTTACAAATGGAAGAGATGCTGCTGAATTTAGGACCTGCAAAAGGAAAAGATTTTTCAACAGTGATTGGTCCGATGTTGGTTACTTTAGATGAGTTGACTGCTTTTGAAATTCCTTGTAAAGAAAACCATACCGGTAAAGCATGGAATTTAAAAATGACGTGTAAAGTAAACGGCGTTCAAGTGAGTGAAGGAAATTTGGGCGATATGGATTGGACGTTTGCTGAAATTATAGAAAGATGCAGTTATGGGGTAAACGTTCACCCTGGCGATGTTATCGGAAGCGGAACAGTCGGAACCGGTTGCTTTTTAGAATTAAATGGAACAGGAAAATTACATGACCCAAATTATACCGAACAATGGCTTCAAGCTGGCGATGTGGTTGAAATGGCTATTGATGGCTTGGGCTTGCTTTCAAATACAATTGTAAAAGATGAAAGTGAGTTTTCGATTTTAAAGTTGAAGAAGTAATTCTTGACAAATTCAAAAGTCAAAATTTAAAAGTCAAAAAAGGGAATGGAACACATCAATTTTGACTTTTAAATTTTGAGTTATTACTTTGAAATTACGGTTTTATCCTTCCTTTTCCAGATTGATTTCCCGAACCTGAAGATTGATTTCTTTGAATTTTTATATTTTCATTCGACTTTTCTCTAGATGGTCTGGTATTATTTTGTTTAATATTATCATTTGAACTTCCCTTTGAAGGCCTTGTGTTTTTAGGCTTTTCGTTGTTATCAACATTCACTTTCGAAGGTCTTTTATTCAATGGCTTTTCCTCTTGTTGATTGTTGTTTTGATTGGAATTGTCATCAATTTTATTCTTGGGCACTTTACGAATATTTGTTTTTGGATTATCAGCATTAACCTTTGGTTTTGCTTCATCTAATGCACGGCCTTTATTTGGACTTAATGCCTGATCTTTAAAATATTCCATTTTCCCTTCTGCATTTTGATTGGGACGGGTATATGTTTTTCTAAAACCGCCGGAGTTTAAAATAACATGATACGTATTTGATGATTTTCTATTGTTGTAATAATGCGTGCGAATTACAGGACTACGATAATAATGGCAGCTGCGATAGTTTCCATAATAATAACTGTGTCTAAAATAATGATATCCATAGTAACGATGCCAATACCAAGGTTCCCAAGGCGTCCAATAATCAGGATAATAATACCAACTCCATGGCGAAATCCATATAATATAGTTTGGCTCGTACATATATCGAACTACAGGCCATGACGCTGTTTCATAACTTGTGTAATTATTTATAATAGTCGTATTGCCATTTTTATCCGTTGATTTTTGTGTGGATTGTTTTACATATCCGGGATTTGGCGTTTCAGCAACTGCAGCAGTTTCAGTATAATTTGGCTCTACAATGTAATCTTTGCCATATAAAGATTCATCACCAAAAAGCTGAATTTGCACGCCCCCTTTATCATTTTTATCTACAATAAAATAAGCAACATCTTGGTTTTCTTTTTCGTTCATCGAAACTTGTAACACAATATTATGGGCACTTCCATCAATATGATCCATAACCCGTATGTAGTCAATTTTATTGTCGTTGTTTAAATCGAGGTTGTTGATTTTTGTTTCTTCCGAATTTAATTTTCTTTCAAATCCTTCAAGGGTTTCAGAGGATTGAAACAATTCCATCACCGCATATAAATTAAGGTTATCTCCTGGCAACCCAAGCGAATCGGGCTGTTGAGTGTTTTGTGCAGAAACGTTAGAAATAAATAAGCAAGTAAATAATAGTAAAGTGAGGTGTGATAATTTTTTCATGATTTGACAGTTTTAAAATTTATTAAACCAATATCAAGACTACATAAATTTCATTTCGATTAAAACTGAAATTAAAAAAAAAGAAACTAAAATATATGATATGAGTTGGATTGTGGGATAATATTAACATTTTGTGGGGAAGCGAAGTAAAAAGTAAAAATTAAAAAATATGGCTTTTAAAATTTTACCAATTATAGCAATCAAGCTTTTTTGAATTTTTACTTTTGAATTTTGAATTTTCACATTTCACTTTTTACTTTTCATTTTTGAATTTTTACTTTTGAATTTTTATTTTTCAATTTTTACTTTTTACTTTATTTATCTTGCCTAAAATTTAATTCATGCGTATCATTTCATATAACGTCAATGGCATTAGGGCAGCAATAAAAAAAGGGTTTTACGATTGGCTAAAAACAAATCCTGCGGATGTGATTTGTTTGCAAGAAACCAAAGCCACTGAGGCAGATGTTGATATTAAAGAACTTGAAGCGCTTGGTTTTGAGCATCATTGGTTTAGTGCAAATAAAAAAGGTTATAGCGGTGTAGCCATTTTTTCTAAAATAAAACCAACTGCTGTTAAAAAAGGAAATGGTTTTAAAATGAGTGATTTTGAAGGAAGGGTAATTGAAATGCAATTTGGAGACATCAAATTAATCAATGCTTATTTTCCATCGGGAACATCTGGCGATGAACGTCAAACTTATAAATATCAATGGCTTGATGAAATGTATTCTTATGTTGAAGAAATCAAAAATAAAAATCCGTAAATAATTTTATGTGGAGATTTTAATATTGCACATGAAGCCATCGACATT
>CALQKL020000101.1 GCA_943331145.2 Chitinophaga pinensis | reverse complement strand
AAGTATAATCAAAAAAGAAATGAAAAAATTATACAACAGGATTGATGTAACGCTCTACAGGAATCCGATTGGTGATGCTTTTTGCCAACGTCATTTCATCGGCATACTCTAATTCGCCTCCAAATGAAATACCTCTTGCAATGGTTGTAATTTTTATTGGGTATTCTTTTAGTTTTCTACCTATATAGTAAATCGTGGTATCGCCCTGAATATTTGGGTTTAAAGCAAAAACAATTTCAGTGATTTGTTCGTTTTGTACCCGTTGTATTAATGGTTCAATATTTAATTGTTCGGGTCCAACACCATCAAGTGGTGAAATAATCCCGCCCAATACATGAAAAACACCGTTGAAATGTTGTGTACTTTCAATGGCCATTACATCGCGGATGTTTTCAACCACACAAATAATATCTTGTTTTCGAGAAATATTATCACAAATATTACAAATCTGTTTATCTGAGATATTGTAACAACGACTACAAAATTTTATTTCCTTCCTCATGTTTTCAATCGACTCGCAAAAATGACTCACTTCGTTTTCTGGCTGTTTTAATAAATGCAATGCCAAACGTAAAGCGGTTTTTTTGCCAATGCCCGGCAACTTTGCCAATTCATTAACGGACTTTTCCAATAAAGAAGATGAAAATATCATGATGTAAAAATAGTGATTAATGTTACAAAACAATTTCACGTTCATTTTCCCAATCAGCTTTGATGTTTATTTTTTCGGGTAAAGAAATCGAAATTTCGGGTTGAAGTTTTAGCTTGTAATTACCTGGATCCCATTGACCATTATTGTTTTTATCATATAAAATGCGCAATGAAAAATCGCCCGGCAACATCATTTTATTTTCCCAAGTTTCACTTTGAATATTGAATGTATACTTTATATTTTCACCATCTAAAAAATACAAAATTGGGTGTTTAGTGAGGTCTATATTTTTAAACGTTATTTTCAATGAACCATATTCTGAAATGGATTTTGTAAAAAACTTAATGGTATCGTTCTTTAATAATTTCAAACCCGAAGAATCTGATAATCCATTTTTAAAAACCACCAAATTAAAAGGTTGATTGGATGGCCATTTGTAATCGATGCTTATTTTCTTTCTTGAACTATCTATGCTAATTGCATAACCTTTAATTTTTATAAAGCTTGTATCCAACAACAGGATTGAATCAGCATCAAATTGTTGTAGAGGCGAATTGCTTGTTAATTGAAACGTGTTTAATAAATCTTGTTTTCCGTAGATAAAATTATTTGCAAACTTCAACCTCTTTTCTTTTTCATTTCTTACAGTTGTAGATGTATTCACTTCTTGTTTTTTCTCGCTGTAAGCAAACAAATTGATTTTATTATTTGAATCTAATGGATTGATTTCGGTGTTATAAAATCCAAATGGCTCCGTAGCAGCATTGTAGTACTTATTGCCATCCCCATCTTTTAAAGCATATATTTTAAATTTTCCAGACGGTAAATTTTTAAATGTAAAACTACCATCTCCTTTAAGTTTTGCTATATAATCTGGTCTGCGTGTTGTAACATCAGTATCGCTTGCATTTTTATACAACAATACATTTAATGAACTGTCGATTTTTCCTGTTTCAGCCATCATCAGTTTTCCATCTAATGTTAGCGAATCGATATATGCGCCGGTTGAAAAAGTGTACACAAAATTATTGAGTACATTTCCTTCATTAATGTCTTTTATGGCATTCGAAAAATTGATGGCATAAGTGGTATTGGGTAAAAGACTGTCCTTTAACTTTATTGTTATCGTTCTAAGATTGCTGTTGATGCTGGGATTATTTCTCGGCGAGGGTGACACCAACAAATTAGATTGTATATCTTGTAAATCAACATACTCGTCAAAGCTGAGTGTGATATTATTTCCGCTAAAATTGGTTTGATTATTTGAAGGAATAGCTTTTATCAAAACCGGTGCAGATGTGTCTTTCGGCCCGCCTGTAGGAGAACCGATTTGCGCACAACCCGTAATTAACAAACTACAAATATGACATGCTAAAGCAATTCCAATAAAAAATATTCCGCGTTTAATCATTTTTAATTTTTGATAAATTAGATTTCTTCTGTGTCATCAGCGTTGTGTAATTTAACCGCCAAGTTATTTGTTTTAACAAAATTACACCATGTACATTCCGACTTCCCGCACCCGGTGTAAAATTCTTTATTTTGAATTTTTTCCCAAGTGGTTGTTATTTGTTGTGTAACAGTAGTAATGTCTTCAGGAGAAATAACTAATTTTTTCTTTTTGTATGTTTTTTTGCTATCTGGTTCAATAAAATCAAACTCGCTACTAACCGCCGTCCAATCTTTTCCTGATTTATTGTCTACTAATATTTTATAAAAAACAGCTTGACGCCAGTAATCGCCACCGTTAGGTTCTTTATCATTTGGCGCATTTAATTTTTTCAATCCATTTTCAGGGTTACCCGATTTGTAATCAACCACGTTTACATTTTTTCCATCGAATTCAATTTTATCTAACTTTCCTTTGATGGGTACATTTCCAACGGTAACACCTTTAATGCTGTGCTCAATGACAACTACTTTATTAAATGATTGAATGTGGGTGTCGTAATAATTGCTCAACACTTCAATACCGTATTCCATTCTACGATTAAATTGTTCTTGCGAAAAGCTTTCGCGATTTCGGTGCATATACCATTCAAACGCATTGTTGAAACTTTCTTTAGATGGAAATTCTTTTGTAGGGGTATCAACCATTTTTTTAAACAACTGTTCCAAAGCAAAATGCACAGCAGATCCAAATTCTGTGGATTCGTTTTTAGCAGAAGGTATGCGAATAAAATTATTGTAATAAAAGCTTAATGGACATTTTAAATAACCATTTAAAGCGGTAACGTTCATGACAAATTTATCAAGTAAAGGTGTAATGATATCATCTTCTAGTTTTGCAATTTCAGGTGCTTGTCCTTCAGCAAAATTTAAAGCAGCAAAAATTGAAATCGTTTCTTCATCGAGCGAAATTTTTTCCACAGGCAACTGAAATGTTTCCTGGATTTCAGCAATAAACATAGATGGTTCAATTTCTTTTCCGTCAGTTTTAAATTTACTGTAAGAAATATACAAATGTTGTTCTGCTCTGGTTAGTGCCACATAAAACAATCTTCTCAACTCTTCATTGTCTTTTGCATTTGATATCGTTGCAAAAACATTTGGTGGAATTTTATAACCTTTACTACTTGCTCTTTTCTTCTCCCATAAATCGGCATTTGCGCCAACAATAAACACGTATTTAAATTCAAGTCCTTTCGAACCATGCGCTGTCATTAAGTTTACCCCTTTATCGCTCCCACTAACTTGTACCAATGGAATGGGAAGGCTTTCTTGTTCCATCAATTCAATCAAGGTAACGAGGTCCTGTAAACGCATCAGTGGTTTTCGATGGGTTTCTTCTTTAATAAAATCAAATAAAGCGGTAAGCACTTGTAATTGCCAATGCTTATCCTTGCTTTGCATGATGGTAGAAATAACACCAGCTTCACGTATAATTTGTTCAAATAAAAACTGTAAAGTAACATTGGGAACCGATGAAATAAGCGACTCTATAATTTTTGAAGCATTTGCCAATTCATCAGAAATATTTTTATTAAATAAATCTACTTGCGGTGAATTTATTTTATCCTGCATTAGTGCTCTAATAGAAGTTTTTCTATCTCCAAATCTTCTATCAGCAACCTCCATCGTGATTTTAGAAATTTCTATTGGTGGGATTTTAAACCAATCAAAATGTAAAATTTCAAACAGCATTTGATCGCCACTGTATGGAATAAAATGTTCGGAAGCTAAATATTTTAAAATAGAAATTATTTTTCTGGCGAGCGGCAATTCCAATGCATTCATGTGGCGTTTACTATACACCGGTACATTCAGCAAATTGAAATACTGTGTAATTACCTCACCGTATTTATTCTCTTTATAAATGATGCCTATTTTACCCGGCTCTACGCCTTCAGCCAAAAGCTTCTGTGTATTTTTCACCACAGCAATCATTTCATGTCTTTGGCTTTCATATTCAATTACAATGGGTAAATGATTAAGGTGCTTAATTTTATCATTTGAAGAAAGAAGCGTTTTAGTTAAACCTTCAATTTTATTAACCAATCGATCATTGTTTCTATCGATTAATGCTTTTGAAGCGTCTAATATGGGTTGTGTTGAACGGTAATTATTAGTAAGTACAACTTTTAAAATGTCGTCGTTATATTGAGTAGCAAACGTCAACATATTTTCAACGTTAGCGCCCTGAAATCTGAAAATACTTTGGTCATCATCACCCACCACAAAAACATTTGGATTGTCCCAATAACTGATTAAAAGTTGCACCAAATTATTTTGAGAACCGCTGGTATCTTGATATTCATCTACAAGAATATATTGAAAACGTTCTTGATAATTGGCCAATAAATGGGTATTTTTTTCAAATGCTTTTATTACCCAAATGATCATATCGTCAAAATCGTACCGGTTGGCTTCTTTCATCATTTGTTGAAAGCGATTGAATTCATTAACGGCAGCGCGAAGCTTTTCCATTTTTTCTAATGCTTCATAATAATCGGGTTTAAAATCGCCTTTATTGTATTTTCCAGCGCGGCTTGTTTTGTAAATTAAACTATCATCATTTGGCAACTCTTGTAAATAAGCTTCAATGTGTTGGATTAAAAATTCGGGTGTCCAACCTTCTTTTTTCATGTTGCTAAATAGCCCTTGTAAATTGCTTACTTCATAATACACATCACCACGATATCTTTTTAAAGGATGATTTTTTGGAAGCGTGTCTATAAGTTCTTTAAACAATTGAATGCGTTCTAGTTCTGAAATGGGATCCAAACTGTTTTTTTCAAACATCGAAAGATTGTCTTGAATCACATCATTACAAAATGCATGAAAAGTGTAAATGTTTACTTTGTATGCATCAGGTCCAATAAATTGGAGCAATCTTTTACGCATGGCCACAACGCCTGCATCTGTATATGTTAAACAAAGAATGTTTTCGGGAAGTGTATCTGTTTCCAATAAAATTTTACCGATTCTACTTGCAAGAATTTGTGTTTTTCCGGTACCCGGACCAGCTATTACCATTACGGGACCTTCAATGGTATCTACAGCTAAACGCTGATTATCATTGAGATTTTTGTATTCTGTATTAAATATTTCAAGGAGTTTGGCACGGTTTGTAGACATAATATCTTTAAAAAATTAGTTCAAGAAAAAGGGTTTTTAAACAATTTTAAATCTACTTAATAAAATCTAAAACAACAAAATCAATTCGCTTATTTTACGGCCTTTGCATTGTCTTTTAGATAACCCAAAACATTTTGTTTTTGCATATAATCCAAGTCTGCTTTTTTAGCCATTCTGTCCATGATTGGATACCATTGGTTGTATGTATAATCACCAGGCTTATTTAAACTATGACAAGAGCCACATTTTGATTCATAGATTTCTTTTCCATAATTACTGTTTAAAGTAACTGTGTAATTATTATCTGTTGTTGGCGCTTTCGTTTCAACTGTTGTTTTTGTTGGGGTTGTTTTATGACTACAAGCGTACAAAAACAAAACACATATTGCAAAAAGAGATAAGGATAATATTTTTTTCATTTTATACATTTATTTTTTTTCGATAATAGAAGCACCAACATATTTATGTAATATCTGTGGCAATACAATACCATTCTCGGTTTGATTGTTTTCCAAAAGTGCGGCTACAATTCTAGGTAAAGCTAATGAAGAACCATTTAAAGAATGCAACAATTGTGTTTTACCATTTTCATCTTTATGTCTGATTTTCATTCTGTTGGTTTGAAAGGTTTCAAAATTACTAACAGAGCTAACCTCAAGCCATTTTTGTTGTGCAGCGCTATATACTTCAAAATCGTAAGTTAATGCAGAAGTGAACCCCATATCGCCGCCGCATAAACGAAGCACACGGTAAGGAAGTTCGAGTAAATTCAACAGCTTTTCAACATGAGCAACCATTTCTTCTAAAACGGCATAACTATTTTCTGCATGAACCAATTGAATGATTTCAACTTTATCAAATTGATGTACGCGATTTAAACCCCTAACATCACTACCAAAGCTTCCTGCTTCTCTTCTGAAACATGGCGTGTAGGCGGTCATTTTAACCGGAATTTCATTTTCCTTGATAATTTCATTGGCGTATACATTGGTAACCGGAACTTCAGCAGTTGGAATAAGGTATAATCCATCTGCAGTGATGTGATACATTTGTCCTTCTTTATCGGGCAATTGTCCGGTGCCATAAGCGGTAGCTTCGTTTACCATCAATGGCGGCATATATTCTGTATAACCCGCATCGCTATTATAATCTAGGAAAAATTGAATTAAAGAACGTTGAAGTTTTGCACCACGGCCTTTGTATAAAGGGAAACCGCTACCAGCAATTTTTGCACCTGTTTCAAAATCGATTAAATCGTAATCCTTGATGATGTCCCAATGTGGTTTTGCATTTTCCATCAAGGTTGGAATTTGACCACCAGATCTAACTTCTACATTGTCTTCTGCCGATTTTCCAGCTGGAACAGATTGATGTGGAAGGTTGGGCAACAATAAAAGCTGTTTTTGAAAATTGATTTCCAATTCGTCTAACGCGGCAGATTTTTTCGCCATTTCTTCTTTTAAGGCGCTAACTTCTGATTTTTTCAACTCAGCAGCATCTTTTTCCCCTTTTGCCATCAACATACCAATTTCTTTCGAAGCAGTATTAATGTTGGCTTGTATAGATTCACTGGCGAATTTTATTTTCCGGAGCTCGTCATCCATTTCGATTAAAGTATCCACTAATCCAATATTGGTATAATTGCGAATGGCTAGTTTTTCTTTAACTAAATCAGCGTTTTGACGAATAAATTGTATTTGTAACATGTAAAAAATTTCTTTTTATAAAATCAATGTGGCCACAAAGATAATCGGGAAATACATATTACTTACATTTGCGCATGCAACCGATAGAAGAAGATTTACAGATACGATGGTTGAAGTTGAGGATTAAGTTAAAAGAGCGATTTGGAATTAAGCCAGATATGAATGGTATTTTGTTGTTGATTGGGGTGCAGGAATTGGGGCAGGGTCCGCAAGAATTCAGCAAAGAACAAAAGCAAGATTTGATGCATATCGCCATCTGTACAGCATTGATGCCTAGTGGATATTATAGTTTAGATGGAAATGATGAAGAAGGATGGCCACATTTTACACAATTGAAAGCTTTGCCAGGGTTTGATCTTTTTGAACAAGAAAATTTTTTAAAAGACCATATTTTACTTTATTTTCAATCTCAAGAATTTATTTAAAAAAACATTTTATGAAGACAAAATTTTTAATGTTAGGATTTTTATTGATGACCATTTTTTCTTTAAATGGAATTTCGCAACAAAAAGTAGTAAACAATTCTAAGACACCAACTGCTAAAGTAGTAGCGGCAAAGCCAAATCCGTATACAGCAGGTAAAACCAAAGTAAAAATTACCACTTCAGTTGGAACAATAATTATTAAACTATACGATTCAACACCTAAACATAGAGACAATTT
>CALQKL020000100.1 GCA_943331145.2 Chitinophaga pinensis | reverse complement strand
GTAAAACATGCACTGGCTTTTTTAATCCCAATAAAATTGGACCAATACTATCTGCGCCACCAATTTCTTGAAGTAAGTTATGTGCAATGTTTCCAGCAGCTAAGTTTGGAAAAATCAACACATTGGCTTCACCATTTACCAACTCTGTAAACGGGTAATTTTCTTTTAATATTTCTTTATTGAAAGCCAAAATTCCTTGCATTTCACCATCACAAATTAAATTTGGACTTTTTTGTTTTACAATTTCTCTTGCTTGTCTTACTAAAATTGCTTCAGGTGCGTTGCTGCTTCCAAAGTTAGAGTAGGAGAGCATCGCAATTTTTGGTACGATATTAAATTGCTTTACTTCTTTTGCTACCAATAAAGTAATTTCTGCAAGTTCTTCCGCAGTTGGCGTAAAGTTTACGGTAGTGTCTGCCAAAAATATAGGGCCTCTTTTGGTAAACAATAAATACATGCCTGCAATCTTTTTTACACCTGCATCTGTACCAATAATTTGCAAAGCCGGACGAATGGTTTCCGGATAATTTTTACTTAAACCACTGATCATACAATCGGCTTCACCGGTTTCAACCATCATACATCCAAAATGATTTCTGTCTCTCATTATTTTGTATGCTTCGTATTGATTTACGCCTCTTCTGTTTCGCTTTTCAAAAAACAATTCTCCAAATTGTTTTCTCATTTCTTCATGTTCTTCATCTTGTGGATCAATGATAGGCATATCATCAATGTCAACAGAATTTGCATCGGCCAGCTCTTGAATTCTTTTCTCATTACCCAACAATATTGGGAACCCAATTCCTTCTTCCAAAACCAATTGAGCGGTTTTTAAAATCTTTGCATTTTCTGCATCGGCAAAAACAATACGTTTTGGATTACTTCTTGCTTTATTGCTTAAAATTCTGCTTAATTGATTATCTAATCCGAGACGTTTGTTGAGTTCTATCGTGTATCCATCCCAGTCAGTAATGTTTATCCTTGCCACGCCACTCTCCATTGCCGCTTTTGCTACTGCAGGAGCTACCGTTGCCAATAATCGCGGATCAAATGGCTTTGGAATGATGTACGTTGGGCCAAATGAAATTGTTTTTTCATTGTATGCTAGGTTCACAATATCGGGGACAGGTGTTTTTGCCAATTCTGCCAAAGCTTTTACGGCAGCGAGTTTCATCGCTTCGTTGATTTGTTTGGCTCTAACATCTAACGCCCCTCTAAAAATATACGGAAACCCAAGTACATTATTTACTTGATTGGGAAAATCAGATCGACCGGTTGCCATAATTAAATCCTTACGCGCTGTCATTGCTACATCGTACATGATTTCAGGATCAGGATTGGCCATGGCAAATACAATCGGATTGCGTGCCATAGATTTAATCATATCTACAGTAATTACATTGCCCACACTTAGTCCTACAAACACATCGGCATCTTTCATCGCTTTACTCAGATTGTAATCTTTGAATTTAGCATCTACACAAAATTTTTGTTTAAAGGTTTCAACATCTGTTCTTCCTTTATGTAAAATGCCCTCTTTATCAAACAAAATAAAATTTGCAGGTTTTGCACCAAGCGATTCATATAATCTAATACAAGCCATCGCAGCAGCGCCCGCGCCATTTATAACAAAATGAACTTTATCTATTTTTTTCTTTTGGATTTCTAATGCGTTTAATAAAGCCGCGGCTGAAATGATGGCGGTTCCATGCTGATCATCATGCATCACTGGAATGTTACATTGTGCCTTTAATTGTTGCTCAATATAAAAACACTCTGGTGCTTTGATGTCCTCTAAATTAATGCCACCAAAAGTTGGTTCTAAAGCTTTTACAATCTGTACAAACTTATCCGGATCGCTTTCATTTATTTCAATGTCAAATACATCAATGTCAGCAAAGATTTTAAACAATACACCCTTTCCTTCCATTACAGGTTTGCTGGCTGCCGGACCAATATTCCCCAATCCAAGCACGGCAGAACCATTTGTAATTACCCCAACCAAATTTCCTTTGGCTGTATATTTATACACATCATCAGGTGTGGCTGCAATTTCCTTACATGGCTCTGCAACACCAGGGGAATATGCTAATGATAAATCACGTTGTGTTTTTGCATCTTTTGACGGAACGACCTCAATTTTTCCTGGTCTTCCTTTGGCATGATATTCCAATGCTTCCTGCTTGCGCGAATCTTTTGCCATATGTTATCAGTTATATCTTTTTTTAAATCAACAATAAAATCAAAACAAATATTTTGATTTTAAAATATTCAAGAACGTGCAATTTACAAAAATTGAAAGATTAAGCTCCTTTTAATCCCTATAAATAAAAAGTCACCCCAAAATGAGGTGACTTAAAGATAAAATCTTATTTCAATTAAAATGTTGTAGTTCCATCAGCTTGATAAGTATAACGGAAACTGTAATATCTTGAATCATAAATTTTTACACTATCAGTTGCTGTTGAAAGCGGTGTGGTATTTCCTTTGTAATAATTTAAAATTTCCACTTTTGCATATTTTCCTGTTGCTGTTTTGATAACCAACACACGACCAGGAATTGCAGTTACCAAATTGTTTGGCCCATCATAATTGTACCAACCTTTTCCAGAACCTTTTGTAATGGCATAAGTAGGTGCTTGATCTATTCTAAATGTAGAATCTACTGGAACAGATGTTAATGCATCGAATGTTCCTGTGTACACAAATGCACCGCCATTTCCTGGTCCACTTGTACCTGCGTTAATGCGAATGGTTGTACCTGCAAAAGCTAAATCCCAATTGCTGGTTGCAGAATCAGTAGACGCAATTTTTGAATTTGTACCCAAACTAAAGAATGTGTATTTACCCGCACCATAAGGTCCTTGTGCACCAATTCCAACAACAGTATCAGCTGGTAAGTTTTTAACGGTTACAATTTTTCCACTAACGGCAACATTGTAATCATTAGGATTTACTACAACATTGTTTGTTTCATCATTTTTACAAGCATTGAAAATTAATGCTGCAATGGCCAAAATTCCAATTGTACTTTTTTTCATTTTCTTTTATTTAAGTGTATAATTAATAGTTAAGTAGATCATTCTTCCAGATAAATTAGGCAGATAATTTACGTCTTGATAATTCGTAACATTATCCATGCCAATATTGAGGTTTAATTTTTTATTAATAGCTTTTCCGGCTGCGACATTTATTAAAAAATAACCTTCACCATTTTCATCGTTTTTGTTTAACAAGCCATTGCCATCTCGATCTCCAACATACCATCTCGATTTGTATATCAACCTTGTATTGATAAATAAACCATGCTTGTTTTCATAATTGATTTTTACGTTTCCCATATGTTTGCTTCTGTTTGCTAAGCCAACATATTCTTTATTGAGTAAGATTCTGCTTGTTCCATCTACATTTCTTGTATATACTCTCCCGGCTTTTATATTTGCCAATTCATCTTTATCCGCAGTTTCCAAAAATTGATAGCCGGTAGAAATTGAGATTTGTTTTGTTGCCTTCCATTTTAAATCCAATTCTAGTCCTTGTGTGTATGCATTTTTGATGTTGATGTAACTAAAAATTTGTGCACCATTCAATTTTGTTGCCACTTGTCGCACATCAATTAACCCTTCAATATCATTTCTAAATCCGTTAAAATCCAGCTGTATATTCTTATTAAAAAATACCGTCCCACCTAAATTTATACCTGTAGAAAATTCAGGTTTTAAGGTGCTTAATTTATTGTAATCATCCTTTATTTCACTAATCTGCCCAAGGGTTTGCATTTGCTGAATAATTTTAATGGCATCAATAGAACCCAATACAGAATAGCCTCCTGCTGCATTATTGGTAAAGTTTAAATACAATTGTCTAAAATCTGGTGCTTTAAAACCTCGGCCTATAGAACCCTTAATGGTTATGGCTTTATTGGCGATATATCTAAAAGAAAACTTCGGACTAAAAGCTGCGGCAAATATTTTATTGTGATCATATCGAACACCAGATGTGAAAATTAATTTTTTTGATAGCGTCCATTCATGTTGCGCAAATGCATAAAGAATTTGATTTTGTTTTCTGCTTTCAACATTATCGTATCGTGTAGAATATGCTTGATCAATTACATAGCCAGCGCCAAAACTCAAAAGCATGTTTTTTAATCGAACATCATTTTGATTTTCTGCGCGATATAAATGTTGTCTGAATTCATCAATATAACTGCTATCTGGCTTGTCGGAGAAATTTAATTTTTGATATCCTTTGTATAAAGTAGCGTACAAATTCAATGAAGATTTTATTTTTTCATTGACAGTATGTTTTAGGCTTGAGTTGATATTTAAATCGTTGTTGATTTCATTTCCATAAGAAGTGCTAACCGCACCATTGTTGTTAACGGCAAATGATTGTTTTATTTGATCGTATCCATTTCGAATAAGAAATGAAAAATTGGTTTTATCATTTACTGGAGCGGATATCGACAGCTGATTGGTTAAACGCCAAATAGGTTGCGTAACCCGCTCTGATGAATACGGTCTGAAACTAATGCCATCTAAATAAAAAGCATTTGACGAAAAATTTACGTTTGCTTTTTTATATTTTGTTATGAATAAAAAATTAAAATCAGTGTTTTTGAAAACAGATTTTCCTAACGGAGTTGCCCATCCTGAATTCGGATTTCCAAATCCATATCTGGCTCCGAATTGTATTTTTTTGTCTCCATTGTTTTCTGTGATGATATTGATTACACCTGCCATTGCTTCGGAACCATACAAACTTGAAGATGGTCCTTTTACAATTTCAATTTTTTTGATGTTAGTAATACCAATTCTATTGAGATCGAGTACGCCTGCAGTTCTTCCAACCAACGGAGCGCCATTTAATAAAATGAGGGTATAATCAGGATTTAAACCTTGCATTTGAATGCCTGCGCCGAAGCCATTTGTAATAGACAATCCAGCTTGCTCTTGTAAAATGTCTTTCAATCTTAAACTGCCAGCTTGCTCAATATTTTTTTTAGAAATGATGCTGATGGGCATAGTAACATTTCCCAATTTAGTTTCTGTTTTTGTAGCTGTAATGACTACTTCCTGCATTGAAGAAAATGGGGCATAGGTGGTGTCATTTTGAGCAAATACCGACAATGACAAAAACAACAATAATATGGTTTGAAAAATGCTTTTCATTTTGTAGCGCAAATGTCTATGCTACAAGCAGTTAATTCATCATAGAATTGTCATGAAATGGGGAAGTGGGTTATTTTTACAGTTTTATGACAAAGGGGAAGTGATTTGAAACCCGAATGCGCGTAAACGCGATTTTTTTGACACGAAGGCACAAAGGCTCGAAGTTTTTTGTTTCACGCAAAGCTCGCAAAGGAGCAAAGAATAACGGTTAAAAAACTTCTTACAAAAAACCAAAAAGTTCTATTGGAAAACGCTTCCAACTTCCCCCTTGGGGGATTGAGGGGGCTAACCTTTTGCATTGAACTTATTGAACCTTTTGAACAAAACCTCAAAAACCTCTTGTAAGGGTTGAAAATATTCAACCCCTACAACCTTTCAAAACTACTTCTTCTTAACAACCGTAAACACCCTCGATAAATTAAATCCAAAGCGAATTTCGCCTTTACCCCATTTGTTGGTGGTATTGGTGATGAAAGATTTTTCGTTCATACCAGTTGAGTTTGAAAAATGAAGTTGGAAAACGTGACCACCCGTTTCAATGTCGAAGCCAATGGCAAGAGGGTTTACATATTTCTCAACTTGTGTTTTAGCTTCGGTTTCTCCTTCAGAAAAAGTTACAAGATCTCTACTTAAATCTTTCAGAATGTAGTGATAATCAACCACGAAAGCAATTCGATTCGATAGTTTTAATCTCGCACCCGTACCAATGGCAAAAATATCGTTGGCATCTATATTTCTTGGAACAAGATTTAAATGAACATGGGTTGGTGTTAATTGAAAACTGAATTTATCTGAGAACTTTCTTCCAATGATAACTTGATTATAGAATCCCATTTTATTGGAATAAAAATTACCCGGATTTCCTGGTTCGGCAAATGGCAATCCAGAATATGTCATGCCCGTAATAAAAATTACAGAAACTGGTGAACTAGATTCGCCTCCTTTGGATTGTTGAATTAATCTGTATTTGATAAATCCATCCAATTCTTTACCTACATTGCTTCTTCCTATTCCAATGGTAAGGTCTTTAGAAATGCCATAATCAAATCCTAAACGCATATTAGCTTGGTCTAAGCCATATAAATTTTTTGCGCCTGTATTAATAAGCCCAAATCGGTGAAGGATTCTGGTGTCTAACACACCCTTGCCTATAAACTCCATCGAATGACCGTTAATTACTCTGCTCGATTTGAACGCATTGTTTACATATTCTTTTTTCTTCGGTTCATTTTTTTCTACGATTGAAAGTAAATCGTCTTGTGCCAAAACAACCTGTTTAGAAAAAAGGGCAATTGAAAGTATAACTGTATATTTTAAAAAATTATTTTTCATTATTATTATTTTATAAGCGAGTAATTACATGATACATCAATTTTTACTGTTTTAGCCAGTTTATCTTTTACAACGCCTGGAATGACAATGTTATAATCTGCTAAAGCAACAATAAAGGAAGAAGTTCCAACGACTTGATCTCCTTTGATTTTTAAACTACCAGTTGTTTCAATTTCTTTTTTTACACCATGCATATCCAAGGTTCCTTTTACTTTTACAGGATAGGTGCCATCTTTTGAAAAGTTAACTTTTTTAATGTCGGTAATATTTCCACTAAACATTGTTTTTGGATATTTTTCACTCTCCATATAATTCTCATTAAAATGATCTTGCATCAATTGGCTCCAAAATTCAAAACCCTTATTCATGATTTTAAATTGCATTTGACCTGAAACAGCATCAAATACGGAGGTGGTTGATTTATTTGTAGCAGAAATATTTTCAACACCAGTACCTGCATCAAATGTTGTTGTACCTGTAGTTGTAGAATATAATTTTTTTTGAGCGAAAGCAGTTGTAATACTTAAGATTGCAATGCTTAAGAAAAGTATTTTTTTCATTTTATTTATTTTAATGGTTATTTATTAACGGAACATGTTTTCATCATGGCAGATTTTTGTTGAGGCAACAAATCCATCATATCGGTTGAGTCGCTTTTTTCAAATCCATCACAACCAAAATAAATTCCTTTAATAGAAGTGGGTTTGCCTTTTTCAAATGTAGCAGCATGTTTTGCAAAAACGGCGCTATCAAAAGTACATGTAATGATGGCGTTGTTTCCGGCATCTAAAACCAAACTACATTGGTCTTTATTTACTTCCATAACGTTTCCTGAAACTGCAATGTTTTTATCCATATATGTAGCAGATATCGTGGCTTTATTAGCATTAAGTTTTTCAATGAATTCTGTGGTTGAAAATTTTGCTACTGGTTCACTGTCTTCAGCTGTGGCAGGTTTTTTCGTTGCAAAATATAGAATCACAACAGCAGAAACTACACCAATTGCGAAAATACTCCAACCTATTTTTTTCCATTTTTTCATAGTACTATTTTTTTTCAAAATTCAACAAATCTTGATATCTACTTTTTATACTAATCCGTATAACGATGACCAGCATT
>CALQKL020000099.1 GCA_943331145.2 Chitinophaga pinensis | reverse complement strand
GCTTAGATTGTTTGGATGGTTGGCTATTGGGTTTGTCATCTACTTTGGGTACAGCAAAAATAAAAGTCATTTGAAAGATTAATTTAAAGCTTCTATATTTTAAAATCCACTTAATAGGTTTATTCCTTTAAGTGGATTTTTTTTTTGTAAAACACTTTTTAATGAATAATTGTTTTATGTTTAAATCTATAGAAATTTACAAATTAATTAATGATATTATTAAATTAATACAATAATAAATGCAATTTTATTAAATTTGCTTTAAATGCTTTTGTACCATGCTGATAAACTTGTTTTTAAACTATTCTACCCAACTTGGACAGTCCATTTCTATTTATTTGAAAGATGAAAAAGGGCAAATAGTTGAAAGCGCATCACTTCAATATGAAAACGAATTAACTTGGAAAATTAGTTTGGATACTGAACTTCTACAGCGAAAAAAAGCAGTTTATTATCAATATGCTTTGTTGGAAAATGGGGTGTTTAAATATTTCGACAATTGGAAAAATCGACCTTTAAATTTATTCCCTCAATCTGGTGATATTCATGTTTTGGATGTTTACGATGATTGGCAATCTTTGATCATTGAATCGGCAGTTTTTAAAACCAAGCCTTTCGAGCATTTATTTTTTAAAAATGAAACCAATAAAAAATCAATTGCGCTAAAAAAAATTACGCATCAGTTTAATGTTGCCTGTATTCAACTTCCACCCAATAAAAAAATCGGCATCTTGGGCTCAGGGGAAAAATGGAACAATTGGGATCCTGAACATCTTGTTTTGTTGGATAAACATGAAAATTATTGGAGTGTAAGACTGAAGTTTAAAAAAACAGATTTTCCTTTAGAATATAAGTTTGTAGTGTTTGATGTTGTAACAAAAAAAATAGATTGTTTTGAACCAAATGATAATCGAAAAAGCAATATTGCTACTTTGCAAAACCATTTGATAGTACACAATCATATAGTTGATTTTAAAGCGTATGCTTGGAAAGGTGTTGGAGTAAATGTGCAATTGTCATCCTTGAAATCAAATAAAAATTGGGGCGTTGGCGATTTCGCAACGTTAGAATTGTTGTCAGATTGGTGCAAAAAAGCCGATATTAAAATGATTCAGCTTTTACCCATAAACGATACCATTGCAACCTATACCAACAAGGATTCTTATCCATACTCGGCAATTTCTGTTTTTGCTTTACATCCCATTTTTATGGACATTACTTCGCTGGCAAGTCAATATCATTTTGCAGTTGAAGATGCCATTTTAAAACAAGTTCAGAAATTAAATCAACGATCAACATTTGATTATGAGTCGGTTTCGATATTGAAATTAGAGATAATAAACGCCATATTTAGAAAACAAAAGCTTGAGTTTTTAAAAACGCTTTCTTTTAAAAGTTTCTTTAAAGTCAATCAAGAATGGCTTCAACCTTATGCTGCTTTTTGTTTTTTAAGGGATAAATTCAAAACGGTTAATTATTTCAATTGGAATGAATATGCGGTGTATCAAGAAAAGCAGGTGAAGCAGTTATGTGATCCATCGAGTGCGTTTTTTGAAGAGATTGCTTTTTATTATTTTACGCAATATCATCTTCATTTACAATTAAAAAAATCAATAGAAACTGCGCATAAAAATGGAGTGATTATCAAAGGAGATTTGCCTATTGGTGTAGGTCGATTTAGTGTAGATACTTGGATGAACCAACATTTATTTCATTTAGAATTGCAAGCCGGAGCGCCGCCTGATGCATTTTCAACCAAAGGTCAAAATTGGAATTTCCCAACATATAATTGGGATGCGATGAAAAAAGAGAATTATCAATGGTGGAGGAAAAGACTGTCCTTTATGGATAATTATTTTGATGCCATTCGTATCGATCATATTTTAGGTTTTTTCCGAATTTGGTCTGTTCCATTTCATGCCATTTCTGGAATTTTTGGCCATTTCGAACCGGTAATTCCTTTGAAAAAATCTGATTTTAAAAATATTGGTTTGGTATTTGACGAACACAAATATTGTAATCCTTTTATCAACCCAGATTTATTAAAAGAATGGTTTGGGGGAGAAGCAGAATGGGTTGAAAGCAATATCCTAAAAGATGGAAAATTTAAATCAACACTTAACACGGAAAAAAAACTTGAACAATATTGTTTGGAGAATAAAGCACCTGACTCCACGAAAAATAAATTGTTTGATTTACTATCTGATGTAATTCTCTTAAAAGATGAAAAAATTGCTGGGCAATATCATTTTAGAATTGATATGCAACAAACGAATGCATTTAAAAAATGTTCAGAAGTCGAGCAGCAAAAACTAGTTGAATTATACAATCAATATTTCTACAAAAATCAAAATGAAATTTGGGATGAATCGGCAAAAGAAAAATTAGATGCCTTACAACAAAGTACAAAAATGCTGATTTGTGCCGAAGATTTAGGGATGGTGCCTGAAATTGTTGAACCCGCTTTATTAAGTAGGGAAATCTTATCGCTACAGGTACAACGAATGCCCAAAACATCAAATGAACGTTTCTCTAATCCAAAAGATGCGCCTTATTTAACTGTTGTAACGCCATCAACCCACGATATGAGTACAATTCGGGAGTGGTGGACAGAAAACAAAGCACAAACGCAATTTTTTTATAATCATTACCTTTTAAAAACGGGTAAAGCACCCATAAAAGCAGATTCGGAAATTTGTAAATTGATTATTAACAATCACCTTCAATCAAAAGCAATGTGGTGTGTTTTTTTATTTCAAGATTTGTTGTCTGTGGATGATCAACTAAAAAGAAAGAAAGTTTTAGAAGAGCGCATGAATATTCCTGCCGATCCGGATCACAATTGGAATTATAGCATGCATATTTCAATCGAGCAACTTTTAAGAGAAAAAACGTTTACAAAAATGGTAAAAAAAATGATTGTTGATTCAAATAGGGGGCAATAAAAGTCAGAGCGATCAAAGAGTTCTGAATTTTATCTTCATTCACATTCTGTTTGTCGCTTTAATCTAAACAATCACATTTTTTATTTTTAAAATTTCAGGAACCCATTTCCCAGTTGGTTAGATAATTGACATCTTAAGAGTACATATAGAGGCTGCAATAAAATGCGCCTCTTTTTATATGTTTGTTAATCGTTAATTATTAAATAATCGAAAATACTACGGTTCGAGTCAAAACTAGACCTGACATTTGGGAACTCAATATTTTACTGATTTTTTCATGTTAATTCAGAGCGATATAAAAAAGATTTTTTTTATTAACGATAAAAATTAAATTTACTTGTATAAAATTTAAATAATAAATACTTATGTACAGAAAAATAATATTTGTCTTTTTGATTGGTATATGGCATTTCTATTCAATTGCGCAAACAGTAAAAATTGGTAACCAAGTTTGGAATACAAAAAATTTAGATGTTTCCTCTTTTAGAAATGGTGATATTATTCCAGTTGCAGAATCATATGCAGTTTGGGAAGATGCATATAAAAATCATCAACCAGCTTGGTGTTATTATGATTTCAATGTTTCATACAAAGAAAATCATGGAAAATTGTATAATATTTGGGCGCTCCTTGATCCAAGGGGATTGACTCCAGCAGGCTGGCGGATTCCTTCAATTGATGATTGGCGAACATTAATTAAATATTTGGGAGGTAGTGAAATTGCCGGTAAGAAATTGAAAAGTACTAAAGGCTGGAACTCTTACAAAGATGGTGGAAAGTCAAGTAAAATATGCCCAAAATGTGAAAATTGGAGCGATGAATATCGAAAAAAAGTACCTTGTCATACATGCAAAGATACTCGTTGGGTTGATGTTTTTGAGCCTATAGTCACTCATTCTGGAAATGGAACTAATATCAGTGGTTTCTCTGCTCTTCCAGGTGGTACAATTGATAGAGATAATTTTGGCGCATTTACATGTAACAGTTACGGAAAAGATGTAGTTTATTGGAGCACCTCAATATCTCAAATCGATCAATACATAAATCATGGGGTTATTACTCTGCATTATACTATTGATGATGCAACAGACTTTGAGGAAAAACACTGGACGAGATCAGTGTTCCCAATCGGGGGGCATTATATTCGCTGTCTCAAATAACGATAGAATAAAAATTATAACATATATATGAACAAAAATGATAACAAAATAGGGTATTAATTTTTGAATTTACGATATTACACCACGTACACAATAGTAAATGTTTTTCTTTTTGTTAAGTCTACTTTCAAGGGCTGAATTTCATGTTTGAAAATTGTTTTAAGAAAAAACAAAAAGTAATAAATCCAACACGAATTGGCTAGAACGAGAATGAGAGCGATCAAAGCGTTCTGACTTTTATCTTCATTCACATTTTGTTTCTCGCACTAATCAGACCAATCACATTTTTTATTTAAAAATTAAACAAATCCACCAACATCTTGTTATAAAAATTATCCCTTGAGCGTGGTAAGCGAAAATGAAATATAATTTTTTATTGTAATGTTTATAATTGTGCAAAGAAAATTTCACTTTTGACAATAGAATCGATATTTTTACAAGTAGTAATATTAAAACACCTATAATCCTCAACCTTTTCGTGTATTTGTTTGTATACATCTTGAAAATTTAAGTTTGAAATAACACTTATAAAAACAATATGTTTCAAGTTTGCTAATCATGTTTTATAACAAGAGGATTTCAATCCTATTTTATTGTTTTATGCTTGCATTGAATGTATTTTCATTCGATACCTATGCGCGTAAGTTTTATTTTAGTACAACTGGAAATGATAGCTACACCATTGCCCAGGCGCAAAACCCCAATACGCCTTGGAAAACATTAATAAAGCTCGAAACTTTTGGTAATAGTGGTTTGGCATTGGCCGGTGATACTTTTGCATTTAAACGTGGGGATGTATTTATTAATGGAAGAGATGATTTTGGGAGTTTAAAATGGTGGGCCAATAATGGTTATACTTGTCCAAGTGGAACCGCTCAAAATCCAATAGTATTCACAAACTATGGAACTGGAGCGCTACCCAATTTTTTGTTTCCCAATCCAAGTATAATGGTAGGTCGAAGTCGTATCGTTCTAGCGTTTAATGGAGTAAAGTACATCGTGGTTGATGGGCTTCAATTCAATGATTATAGATTTCCAGTAAATGATAAAGTTTCTACGGCGTATACTGCAATGGGTATTTTATTAGGAGAAGAGGGCACGAGTTCTATGGTTACAAATAGTGTAATTAAAAACTGCGAATTTAATAATATTGGTTATGGAATTTCCACTTGTGGGAGCTATAACTCTATTATCAACAATAGATTCACCAATTTCAAAAATGTTGGTGATACTTCTGGCAATAATGATATCGGTGCAGTTCCATTGATATTACAATCCGGAAAATTCAATCTAGTACAAAATAACTATATAAAAGGAGGTTGGGCATTTACTGGTTCTACAGCATCTGGTGCTGGACTTAATGGCGTTGGTATAGAGATTATCAATAATTTCGATAGCAGTAAAATCATATACAACACTATAATTGATTGTGCAGGGGCTATTGAAATTGGAAATATTACAGGCATTTCAAACATAGGTTGTGATAATGATACATTCGCCTATAATAAAATTATTAATACAGCTGTAATATGCTTTACTTCTACTAATGGTGCATTTACTTCTAACAGCTCTAATTTAAAGTTTTGGAATAATGTTTTTATTGAGAATGAAAATTCAAGATTTAGCGGACCTAGATTTGGTTTAGATGTGATGGGTGATGGACAATCATTTGCAGGGTTTACGAATTGGCCCAATTTCCCTAAAAATCCCAGTCTATTTAACTATGGAGGCATGCGCATTTTACAATATTCTTCAGAGGTAAACCTAACAAAGGACACACTGTATGATTCAAGAAATAATGTTTTTTGGATGACGAATAGCAATCAAGCTATTTATGACACAACTCGTAAAAAGTTTTTTCATTTTAATAACATTTATCACCTTGTTGGTAGAAGTGTTTTGGGAGGTATCTTAAATACAGGGAATAATTTAGAAATAAAAACCAGTGAAAAAATATTTTCTGATACAAGCAATTTAAATCCAGTATTATGGGATTTCAATTTAACCAGTGGAAGTCCTGCAATTAACTTCGGCCGATATATCAGTATAAATAATGATTTCATTGGTATGCCAGTTGTTGGAAACCCAGATGCAGGAATATTAGAGTATTCAAGTGCATTGTCAAACATACTTAACGTAAATATAAATGCAACACCAATTTTGTGTTTTGGAGGCTCATCAAATGTTACCATAGATGCTTCTGGAGGAACGCCTCCATATACTGGTGCCGGAACTTTCGCTGCTTTAGCAGGTACATATAATTATATCGTAAATGACGCGGTTGGAAATTCGAAATCCGTTTCAGTAGTAATTACACAACCTGCCGAACTGCTTATCAACACAACTTCAGGAAGGATAATAGAGTTTGGTGGTTCAACAACCATTTCTTGTACTGCAAGTGGTGGAATTGGTACGTATACTTATAAATTAGATGCGGGTTTGTATCAGACTTCGCCTACATTTTCAGCAGTATTAGCTGGACTCCATACAATTTATGTAAAGGATTCAAACAATTGTGTAACAAGTAAAGTAATTACTTTGACACAACCATCGGCTCCTTTGGTTATTTCTGTAACATCGTCATTAATTGTTTGCTATGGGTCGAATTCTTTAGTAACGGTAACGGCTAGTGGGGGAACTGCACCTTATACTGGAGTAGGAAGATTTTCAAAATTAGCAGGTACATATACATTTACGATATCAGATTCTAATGGGGTTAGTCGTTCATCAACGATAACAATAACGCAGCCGACTAAAATAACTGGAACAGTAGTTTCAGGTTCGATTACAAAGTACGGTGCGAGAACTACCATTACGGTAAATAGTGTTAGTGGAGGAACAGCACCTTATACATATTCATTGAATGCCGGTGTATATCAAACATCAAATGTATTTATCAATATTCCAGCTGGAAGTTATACTATAAAAATTAAAGATGCAAAAGGTTGTATTCTTTCCAAAACATTAACGATAACACAACCTGCCACCACATTAACTTGTACAGGAGTTTCAACCAGTATATCATGTAATGGAGGTACATCTACGTTAACGATTTCTGCTACAGGAGGTACTTTGCCTTACTTTGGTACTGGTGTATTTACCGTATTGGCTGGCACTTATACTTATGTCGTTACTGATTCAGTTGGCTCATCAAAATCAGTTACACTTACTATTGCACAACCTGCTGCACTTACACTTGCTATTTCATCAGGAAGAATTGTAGAGTATGGTGGATCAACAGAAATTAACTGTGTAGCAAGTGGAGGAAAAGGGCCATATACCTATAAATTGGATGCGGGGTTATATCAGCCATCTTCTTTATTTTCATCCGTATTGGCTGGTGCCCATACAGTTTATACGCTCGATTCAAATAATTGTGTAACCAGCAAATCTATTACGTTAACTCAACCATCATCACCCTTAATAATTGCAGTTTCACCAACAATGATTACCTGTAATGGGGATAGTTCTTATGTAACGGTAACGGCTAGTGGCGGTACAGCTCCATATACCGGCACAGGAAGATTTTCAAGAGTTGCAGGTACGTATACTTTCACCATATCTGATTCTAATGGAGTAGTTCGTAGTTCAACCATAACCATAACACAACCTGCTATTATAAGCGCAACAGTAATAG
>CALQKL020000098.1 GCA_943331145.2 Chitinophaga pinensis | reverse complement strand
TCAATCCCTTCTTTAGTTGAAGCAATCGTTTTTACAATTGGAATTTCTTGTTGTTTGTGATGAAATACAGGTGCAAGCATTTGTTTTAGTGTATTGATAAATGCATCTGCACCTTCTCGATCTGATTTATTGACAACAAAAATATCTGCTATTTCCATCAAGCCAGCTTTCATTGTTTGAATTTCATCGCCCGATTCGGGCACAAGCACCACAACAGTTACATCTGCTAATCCAGCAATTTCAATTTCACTTTGTCCTACACCAACTGTTTCAATAATCACAATATCAAAATCAGCTGCTTTAATAATTTCAGATATCTCAATAATTTTTGGATTTAATCCACCTAACGAACCTCTTGAAGCTAATGAACGAATATAAACATTAGGATTGTTGTACCATTCACTCATGCGTATTCTATCGCCAAGCAAAGCGCCTAAATTAAACGGCGATGATGGATCAACACAAAGTACGGCCACTTTTTTATTGTCTGCCGTAAATACCCCAATAAGCGCATCTGTGATGGTACTTTTGCCCGCGCCTGGCGGTCCAGTGATGCCTATGATCTGTCCTTTGTTGCTGTTATTCAACGATTGCATAAATGATTCATAACCCGGCGCTTCATTTTCTACCAATGAAATGCAACGAGCAAGTGACTTAATATCACCGTTTACCAATTGAAATTTTAACTTATCAGACATTGTTTGCAAATTAATACAAATTAAGTTTCTGTGTAGGTACTTATTTTTTAATGATTATTTTTGAAGCAAATTTTTTAAATGCATCCAGCCAATGTAATTATCGATTGCGAAAGAATGAAGTATCCTTTTACAGGACTTTATACTTATTGTAGTGCACTCAGTAAATCATTGGTTCAACAAAACAATCCATCAGAACTTAACTTGCATTTTTATACTCCAGAAAAAGAAATTGGTTTTTTGGGAGATGACCAACATTACTACAAACAAAAATCTTGGCATAAATTATTTAATCCTATTGCCCTTCGTGCAGATATTTGGCATGGTACTTATCAAAACAGCAATTATTATCCTAATCAAAAAAAGGTAAAAAAAATCCTTACCATTCATGACCTAAATTTTATGGTAGAAGGAAATAAATCTGTTGCCAAACAAAAGAAGTACTTAAATAAATTACAAGATCAAATAGATCGTTCGGATTTAATTACAACAATTTCTTCGTTTACTTTGGATTTTGTAAAAGAACATTTGAATCTTCGTAATATACCTACTTCAGTTATTTACAATGGTTGTAATGTCGATTTAATAAAGCATTCACCCAAAAAACCTGTTTTCATACATGAAGCTGATGATTTTATTTTTTCGATAGGCACCATCGCCAGAAAAAAGAATTTTCATGTTTTAATACCGCTGCTTAAAAACAACAATTTCAAGCTGGTTATCGCGGGTATTTTTCAAGATTCAAATTATCAGGCGTTTATAATAGAAGAAGCAAAAAAACATAATGTGGCTGAACGGGTTATCATGCCTGGATCGATTACAGAATCTGAGAAATGGTGGTTGATGCAACATACCAAAGCATTTGTTTTTCCATCTATTGCAGAAGGATTCGGCATTCCAGTGGCAGAAGCCATGCATTTTGATGCACCTATAATTTTATCAAGGCATACCTGCTTGCCAGAAATTGGTGGCGATGCTGCTTATTATTTTTCATCTTTTGAACCGGAAGAAATGCAACATGATTTTACAAATGCATTAGATCATTATCATTCAAATTCCAATCAAAGGAGCAAAATGAAAGCGCGTGCTGATTTATTCAATTGGGAGAATGCTGCAAATCAATATTTAAACCTTTACCGGAAGTTAATTTAAATTTTATAAAATGAATGTTTTGTTGTTGGAGATTGGCGGTTCACATATTGAGTGCATGTACAGTTATCTTCATTTATTAAAGATAAAAAATCATCAAGTTCATTTGGCTTGCAATCAAAAGCTAGTTGCCCTTTTTCCAGAGCAAGAACAACTTGATGGGCTATTAATTTTAAAAGATAAATTTTCTTTTAGTGAACAGATAAAAGCTTTTTTTCAAATCAGAAATTATATCCAAAAAAACAACATTACGCATTTAATCATCAATACGAGCGAGCTTAAAATCATTAGAAATCTATTTCTTTTTATACCTAATAAAATCAATTGCACTGGACTTGTTCATAATGCCAAAAAGCTAGAAAAGAGTGTAACCTTTACAAAATTGCTTTCATTAAAAATGAAAAAGTATCTTGTGTTGGGCGATTTTTTACTTAAGAACATTCAACCATTTTCCAAATTTCAGGTACAATCTTTTTACCCCATTTATTTTCCAAAGGTTAAAAATAATAGTGCTCAAAAACCAGACGGCGCTTTTTGGATTTGTATTCCTGGTGGCGCTTCTCACCAAAGAAGAGATTATCTTTTATTGATAGAAGCATTAAGTAAAATTGCGCTACCTATTCATATTCAATTTATATTTTTAGGCAAATACTATCTTAATGAAGTCATTGATAAAAGCACAACCGAATCTGAATGGTGGAAAAATCACATCATCACATTTGATGAAGAAGTGCCTTACGATATTTTTCATCAATATATTCAGCAATCTGATTTTATTTTGCCATTAATAAAAATGGAAAACGACACGATGTATGGACTTGCGCGCATTTCGGGTTCTTTTAATCTTGGGTTAGGATACAAAAAACCTTTTTTATTGCCCGAAAATTATCAGGCCAATACCGATCTTTTGCAGTATTCCTTGTATTATAAAAACACAAATCATTTGTTGGAATTAATCGTTGAAAATGATGCAGATAAAACATCTATTGCTAAAATTCAACAGAGTTATAACACAGGTAATTTTAAAGATTTTAATTTAATGGCAGATCAATTTTGTACGTTTATTCAACAATAAATATTTCAATTTATGCAGTTAGTGAGTGTTGTTTTATGTAGTTATAATGGAATAGCATTTATCCAAAGTCAGCTGGATAGTTTAGAAGCTCAAACGTACAAAAACATTGAGTTTATTTGTTCTGACAACAATAGTAATGATGGAACAGATGTTGTTTTAAAAAATTGGTGTGCGCAAAATCCTTCAACACGAAAATTCATTTCCTATTCAGAAAAAGGGTTGAACAAAAACTTCTTTAATGCCATTCAATTTGCTACAGGCACCTATGTTATGTTTTGTGATCAAGATGATATTTGGATGCCAGAAAAAATAGCGATGTTGGTTTCATTTCACGAAAAGCACCATAAAGCAAGTATGGTTTATTGTTTATCTCAGAAATTTCACAGTCAAATTCCAACAAACATTAAAAGAAAAAAAATTACCTATCTGGAAGGAACGAACATTAAAAAAACAATGTTGATTTCACATACGCTTGGACATAACTTGCTTATAAAGAATGAGGTTTTACAAAAGATTCCTGTTCCAAATAATGAACATGTTGCTTACGATTGGTGGATAACGGTAAGTGCGATGTGCATGGGCTACATAGCTTGCTTACCTCATATACTAACATATTGGCGACAACACTACAACAACACTACAACTAAAATTAATTCTGGACTTTATTACAAAAGCAGAATACTCTATTTGCAATCTTTTCTAACCAATAGTTTGATATCAAACGAAAATAAAAATTGGATATTAAAAGCAAAAAATAATTTTGAAACGCTAAAAACCAAACGATTTTCTATTTCATTGTTTTTGTTCCTGCTAAAAAATGGAAATCTGATCTTCTTTTACAAGAGAAAGAAGAATGTTTTTTCAAAATGGATTTCGTTTTCAAAATGGGCTTTTAGAATGAGTAAGCAATCCTTTAGGGTGAGTTAATTTAAAAAGCAGAAAATTTGTTTTTAAACTACTTCCTTAAATCGCTTTACTATTTTATGGTTTTTAAACGTGAATAATCTTCTACCTATTCGCTTTTCAAACCATTCTAATACTCGGTATTTTAATTTCAAATTCTTCTTTTTGACATCGAGATTTATTTCCCAGTTTTTTTGATCAATTCTTTCTTTCATCACCAATGGATGTGTTTCTTCAAATCTTTTTAAAGAATCAAATTCATTGTAATCAAAAAAGTCTTCTGTTTGTAAAAACTGATTTAAAGATTCATCATTATCGTTCCAAAAACCAGCAACATTCTTTTGCTTGATTTTCATTTGCTTCGGATTTTTCACCCAACCATAATGGTAAACAAATGCATCTGTTTTTGCCACATTTATTTTTTCAGTTCCTTTTCTAAATCCTTGTGCATCCCGATATGATTGAATGTTCTTATCATTTCTGATTATACGCGTTTCGCAATTATACCATTTTCTACTGTCGCCAACATAATCATACGTACCATAAAAATGGAGGTAGTTAAATAAAATTCCTTCAACCGATTTATCATCTACATATTTTTTCATTGCTGCACTAACAAGCGAATGATATTTTTCGTGTATGACTTCATCCCCTTGAATATAAAATATCCAATCGGTATCTGCAGAAACATGTTCCATTACTTTGTTCGTTTCTACCGCCAATATTTTTCCGCCTTTACGCAAACTCAAATCCCAGGTTGAATGCACAATTTTGATTTTGTCTGTATTGATATTTTTAATCAATACTTCTGTTTCATCTTCACCATCACCAATAGATACAATCATTTCATCCACCATGGGAAGTATAGATTTTATGGCTTCCACAATGGGATAATCATTTATAATGGCATTTCTAATAAATGTAATTCCGGTTACTTTCATTTTAATATTTCAGATTATATTGGGCAGCATCAATATACATGCAATTGATATTATCCACGGACATTAATTTTTTCTATGGCAAATTAAACCTTTTTAATTCATAAATTTGAAGAAGTCATAAAAGGTGACTATTGCTTTAAAATTAAATTTTAATGACAAATTTTATTCCCATTTTTCCATTGGCGTTGGTTGTTTTTCCAGATGAACATTTGAATCTGCATATTTTTGAACCTCGTTACAAACAATTAATTACAGATTGTTTTGCCAATAAAAAACCTTTTGGTATTCCGGCGGTCATCAACAACAAAATGATGGATTTGGGCATGTTGGTAGAGATTGTAGAAATTTCTAAAATTTATGATGATGGAAAAATGGACATTAAAACTAAAGGTTTGTCTATGTTTAAAATTTTGGAAACCATAAAAGAATTACCCGATAAATTATATAGCGGAGCCATTGTTTCGTATCAAAATTCAATTAATGATGGGAATCCTATTTTGATGTTTAAAATACTTGAACTTATTTCAACCTTGCACGAAAAATTGGGTGTTTCAAAAAAGTTTAATAAACCGGATGATGCTTTACAAAGCTTTGATGTTGCACACCATATTGGCTTTTCTATTGAAAATGAATATCAATTGTTGGAATACGCGCGTGAATTGCATCGACAAGAATACATCAAACGACATTTGGTAAACGTGCTTTCAGTAATGAATGAAATGGTTTTATTAGAAAAGAAAATAAAACTAAATGGACATTTTAAAAATCTGGAGGGGTTTGAATTTTAATGTCTTTACCTGCCAAATAATTTATCCATCTCTTCTTTTTTAAAGCTCAAATACGTTGGTTTTCCATTGGGCGTTGTATTTGATATTTCGCATTCAAATAAATCGAATACCAAACTTTGCATTTCTTTTTGTGTTAAAATCTTTCCAGGTTTAATGGCATTTTGTATGGCCATCGAGCGAAGTAATTTTTCGCGTTTAGAGTATTTTAATTCGCTACTGAAATGTTTGTATTGTTCTATTATTTTTTCAATCGCTGTTTTTTCATTTCCATGATCAACATCGCCTGGTGTTCCTTGAATGACAAAAGTATTGTTGCCAAAGGGTTCTAGCTGATAACCCAATTCTTTCATATCGTCAAGCATCTCCGTAAGCAACACTGCATCCGATGCCGATAAATCGATTGTAGCTGGAAATAAACTCTGTTGAATTGGAATCGATTTCCCAGAAAGTGCGGCCGAATAACGTTCGTATAAAACTCTTTCGTGTGCATTTTGCTGATGAATCAATAAAAATCCGTCTGCATCCTGAATTAAAATATTGGATAGATGCAACTGCATTACAGGCTGTTCTGATGCATACGTTTTATGTAAAGGTTCAAATTGCTTTTGCTGTTCAATGGTTGAAGCATTATCCGTTTTTGGCGCCTCATAAAAATCTTTCCAATGTTTTAAATTATCCGATTTTTCAATCAAATGCGCTTGTCCTTTTTGTGTAAAAGCTTGGAATAAAGAGGACGATGCCGTTGATGCTCTTTGAGCTTCAGTAACGGGATTGCTTATGGCACTTAATCGCTCAATATTTGGGTCTAATTCAAAATCGAGTGTAGGTGTAATGCTAAATTGTGCTAGTGAATGTTTAACCGCAGATTGCACAAATGCGTATACAATTTTATCATCTTCAAATTTAATTTCTTGTTTTGTAGGATGAACATTGATGTCCAACTGTGCAGGATCAAGATCTATAAACAAGGCATACATCGGAAAACTATCTTTGGGAATCATTTCCGAGAAGGCATTCATAATGGCATGATTCAGATATGCGCTTTTTATGAATCGGTTGTTTACAAATAAGTATTGATCGCCTCTCGTTTTTTTAGCCGTTTCAGGTTTTCCCACAAATCCGGTAATATTTAAATAATCCGTTTCTTCCTGTACACTTACCAATTTGGCATTGTAACTATTTCCTAAAATTTGAACAATTCGTTGTTTGAAACTTCCTTTTTCCAAATGAAAAACTTCTTGTCCATTGGATTGCAAGGAGAAAAAAATATTCGGAAATGCCATGGCAACTCGAATAAATTCATCCATGATATTTCTTAATTCGGCGGTATTGCTTTTTAAAAAGTTTCTGCGTGCGGGCACATTAAAAAATAAGTTTTTCATCACAATGCTCGTGCCTTTATTAAATGCGACGGGCTCTTGATTAATGACCCTGCTGTTTTCGATTTCTATGAAGGTGCCTGTTGGGTCTTCTTCTCTTTTTGTTTTTAGTTCAACTTGCGCTACGGCAGCGATACTTGCCAACGCTTCGCCCCTAAAACCCATCGTTTTTATCCTAAATAAATCGTCGATGCTCTTTATTTTAGAGGTTGCATGTCGTTCAAATGCCAAACGTGCATCTGTTTCGCTCATGCCTTTGCCATTATCAATAACTTGCACCAGCGCCTTGCCCGCATCATTGATAATCAACTTGATTTCATCGGCATCTGCGTCAACTGCATTTTCCAACAATTCTTTAACTGCACTACCTGGACGTTGTATAACTTCCCCAGCTGCAATTTGATTGGCAATGTTATCTGGTAATAAATGAATGATATCTGTCAAAATCGATGTAATTTGTAGCGCAAAAATAACCAATCCTTTTCACTATTCATTTTATAAACCCATGCGTTTTTTAATAATTATATTCAGCGTTTTCTTGTTTTCAAATGCCTTTTGTCAATTGAATCAAAATATTCCCGCTAAAAAATGGGCGGATAGTGTGTATAATAGTTTAAACGACGACGAGAAAATTGGTCAGTTGATTGTAGCCCGACTTTCGATTATCGACATGAAAACCATGAAAATCACATTTTTAAATGATGAAGTATCTGATTATGTGAAAAGATATAATATTGGAAGTGTTTGCATTTTTCAAGGGAGTCCAGTGTATCAGGCAGGGTTAATCAATCAATTAAAAAAATCAGCCAAAACCCCAATTTTGTTTTCCATAGATGGTGAATGGGGATTGGGTCAACGGATATTAGACAGTGTGTTGCCTTTGCCCAAACAAATGATGTTGGGTGCAGTAAAAGATTCTTC